>NZ_JAVRBQ020000114.1:0-16289 GCF_034531215.2 Nostoc sp. ChiSLP03a | reverse complement strand
CGGTGGAACCACACTGAACCCTTCTCGAACTCAGAGGTGAAACGCTGCTGCGGCAACGATAGTTTAGGGGTCGCCCTACGCAAAAATAGCTCGATGCCAGGTTGCATAATTCAAACAAAAGCCCCAAGCTCATCCCGCCTGGGGCTTTTATGATAGATACACTCATGTTGTCTGGGATATGTTAATTTTTTTGGATAAAGTCGAGCTAAAATCATGACGGAAAGAAGCCCATAGCTCCTAAAATATGTGTCTCTATACAAGATGCATACATGGTTCACACAGATGATAAAATTTCCAACTTTCAACAGTGCCGGTAAACTGACCGCTCTTTTGTTCCTGATAACTCTATTCCTGACACCTTGTGTGATTGTAAATGCAGGAGAACGTGGTGTATTAATGAAATTTGGTGAAGTACAAAACCAGATATTAGGAGAAGGACTTCACTTAATTATTCCTATAGTCAATACTGTGACAAAGTTGAGTATTAGAGTCCAAAAACAGGAAATTTCCACTGAGGCTTCTTCCAAAGATTTACAAAATGTTTTCGCTGATATAGCTCTCAATTGGCATATTATTCCCCAGGAAGCAAATGCCATTTTTCAAGAAATTGGAAATGAACAAAATGTAGTTATTCGGATTATTAACCCAGCTGTTGAAGAAGTGATAAAAGCAGTAATAGCAAAATATACTGCCGAAGAAATTATTACTAAACGAGGAGAAATCAAAAGTGGAGTAGATAATGCATTGTCCACACGACTGGGTAGCTATCACGTTGCAGTTGATGATATTTCTCTAGTTCATGTCCATTTTTCTGAACGGTTTGGTGAGGCAGTAGAGGCAAAGCAGATTGCTGAACAAGAAGCAAAACGAGCAGAGTTCATAGCACTGAAAGCAACAAAAGAGGCTGAAGCAAAAGTTAATTTAGCCAAAGGAGAAGCTGAGATGCACAGATTATTACGTGATGGTTTAACTCCAGAAATTCTGCAAAGGCAAGCAATAGAAAAATGGAATGGGAAGCTGCCATTAATTGTAAGTAAGGAGGCTCCAAAATTGTTGAATTTAAGTGAATTTTTAAAATTTGATTGAAAATTGATCTTTTTATTTGCTGATTTACTCTCCTTCCTGAGACTCAAAAACATCAAATGCCTGACTTACCTTTTTGATTAAATCAGTATTAATCTTCGTAAATCAAAATATTAAATTTGGAGATAGGGAAGTTATCTAATAGTAAGATTCTAAGAGACCAACAAGTTGTCAAAGAAATTCAGAAAGCAAATCGAATTGCTATAGATATAGTATGGACGTGTAGAAGTGCGCCCATACTATCAATTCCTTTTTATAAAGGTAATAAAATAAATTAACTGTTGGAGAATAAAATTGGAGAATCAAGAATCTTCAACTGGAGCAATAGTATAATCAACAGGGTATAAAGTGTTGAAGAAATTAAACCTGTAAGCAATTCTTTTTTGAGGTTATGTTCTTGAGGTTCTTTTTGAAAAATGTCTTTAGAACCGAATTGCATCAAGAGAATTCCCACAATGTTAGAGAGCCAGTATCCGATAATTGAACAAGGTAGAAGCAATTTTGGGGAAAGAAAACTACATACATACCCAAAAGCATAAGCTATTGGCAGATTGAATAGTAAGTCATTCCACCAACATAATGGTGATAGTAAATATCCTACTACCAGAAAAAATCCACCTCTGAGTTTTTTGAAAATGTCTTTTTTGAACTCTGCTGGAGTAGACTTTTGTAATTGCTCTAGTGCTGTGTCTCTGGTTCCATTTAACTCTTGATTAACGCTTTGGACGCTTTCCATAAAAACCCACTATTCCTATCGTCTTAAAGTAGTTTAATATATAAACTAAATCAACGCTAGTACAGGAGTTATAATATTTTGGTTTTTTGATGCTGAAAGTTTTACCACTGCATAGTTTCAGCAAAATCGTCAAGAGCAAAATTGAGTTTAAATAAACTGCAACTTCACGATATTTAAATTTCTGCTAGAGACACATCAGTTAGTTCGCTTCTTGCAGAATCTAGGTTTTTCCTTGAATATCTGAGTAAGATAGAAAAATTGATACACAATTGAGACAATCAACTCTATTTATTGCTCAATAAGTTTTGAAATCAAAATATATATATCTTTATAGTATTATAGCACACTATAAGTGCCAATACCAATACTGCAATAGCCATTTATGTTTTTGCATATAGCAGAAGCAGAAATCTTGACTAATAATAGTTACAATAAAAGTGCTGAGATATTTTAATCGAAAAATGACAGATTTCACTCCAAACAGCACTTTTTTAATAGTAGGAATTATTTTTATAGCGATTGCTGTAATAGGTCAATCTAAATTAGCTTTTATTGAAATAAATCCTGGTTGTTTTGGGAGAATATTAGCTTTATTTATTGGTATTTCAAGCCTATTATATTCTTGGGGGCTACTCAATTTTTCAACAGTAAATTTGGAATTAGTAAGAACTTCTATGACAGACTTAATAAAACAGAGTATAAGTTCAATTAATGACATTTTACAAGGTTCGTAATAGTTACGAAAAATTAATTCATTTCTGACTGCATCTTAGAGGATGTTTTAAAAGTGAGAGGCTAGTGATAAGAAAGCTCATAAGGCTTATGCTGAAATTTATCGATAACAGTACCTTGTGAGCGAATGACTAAAGCATACCGTAGCAATTTGATATGGTGTCGATTATATAATAGCTAACTAGCTGTCTCCTTGTCTTTGCCAAAACTGTTGTAAAATCTCTCCTGGCTTTCTATCCCAGGTATCGATATGCTCGTATATCAAATTATCTTGATTAAGTTTATACGTTGAATAGCCATTAAAAAGCAATCTTGCTTTCCAGGGAACGCGCAACACTCCCCGCACCGTCCACTTTGCTAAAATCGTGTCTTCGGCTGACTGATAAACTTCATGCACATCAAAGTAAATCTGAGTAAAAAATAGCCGCGCGTGAAATCGTAAAGTCCAAAATATAATGCGATAGTTAAATTTGTATTTGAATGTATTCACGGGGTCTTTAAAATAGATATCCTGTGTATAGATGTCATAAAAAATATCTTTTTCAAAAAGTGTCGGTAAATCTTCTTTTAAAGTATTAATTACCTTTTCCACTGGCAATTTATATTCCACGCCCCTTTTCCCTTAAATAATCTTTTTTAACAAATTTTCCACTCCCGACCAAATAGAAGATGTCGTCTTGGGACTCACACCACCTGCATTCAAATCTGACAGAGTAGGAAATGATGCAGACTTAGCATAAGGCCCATTTCGCAAAACTTTAGCAAGGGCATTGTTATTCTTGCGCAAACCTTCGTAAAAAAAGAATACCTCTCCTTGAATGCCAAGTTGACGATTGTATTCAATTGCCTGCACCAGATATTCTGGACTAATACAGTAAGAGCCAAGCTTCATCAATATTCCTGGTGCTAACTTGGGCAGTGTTGTATCTGTAAACTGCTGGTTTACTAGTTTATCAGCGATCGCACAATAACTCCTAAAGTCACGGCGATAAATCTGCGGCTGAATCATATCAACTATTCCCCGTTTCAGCCATGTGGGTGAGTCTTGCAGATATTCCTGAAATGCCCAATCATGGATATTAGGTGCGATCGCTACTAATAAATTAGGATTCACCGCTTTCACCTCCCGATAGAGACGTGCCAAAAACTCAGTGAGAATATCTGCACGCCACTGTAACCATTGCCTATCTTTGGCGTTCTGTGGCGGATAGCGATCGAATTCCTGGCGATAACGGTTGACAGTTACCTGATCATAGCCACCTTCAGAGGGTAATGCAGGGAAGCGATCGTCTCCTTGAATACCATCCACATCATAATTATTCGCAACTTCCAGCACTAAGTTTAAGAAGAATTCCTGCACCTGTGGATAGAGTGCATTCAACCACTCAAAGCCGTTTTTCTTCAGTAAGTTACCCTTATAATCGCGCGCAGCCCATTCCGGTTTTTTTTGTAAAAGTACACCACCATTCAAATTGTAGGAACTGGCAAAACCGTATTCAAACCAAGGAATGACTTTCAACCCGACTCGCCGCGCCTCAATTATCACCTCTTCTAAAGGGTCGCGGCCTACAGACATCGGGTCAATTTCGACTCCAAAGGTCTGCTGCATTGTTTGACTGGGATACAGAGTTACTGCCTTGTTCCAAACAACGGGAAAGACCACATTAAATCCTGTCTCGGCTATAAAATCCATCGCCTCAGCAATGCGTTCCTTTGACCTGAGAACCTTACTATCAGTAGTGGTCAACCAGATACCACGGGTTTCTATTATTGCCATTTCTATAAATTGAAATTCTCGGCACTGCACCATCTAAACACTGACTAGTCGACGATACCGCGCTTGTATTATTGTGTAAATCCCATAGGCAACTAAACCTAGTGCCACAATACCCAAAAGCCATGCTCCGTTAGGCTGTTGTGCTAGCGTCTGTAATACTTCATCCAAACCTTCTGCGGTAGCGGCGTCCGATTGCCTTGCAGCTTCAATTAAAAACCAACCAATAATGCAAAATACAATGCCCCGTGCCGCTAAACCAAATCTGGAAATCCTCATTACCCATTGGGCTTGTGTGTTGCTTAATTCAGTTAGATTGAGTTCTTTACGAAATTTGCCACTAAAAGCTTGATAAAACTGATAGAAACCTAGAGCAATTACAAACACCCCCACAGTTCCAACTAACCATTCACCAAAGGGTTGAGAAAGCAAACGTGCTGTGGAATCTTCAGTAGAATCACTACTATTTTTACTACTGCCTGTACCGATAACGATTTGCACAGCACTTAAGGCTAAACTTGCATAAATCAAGCCATTAACTGCGTAACCAATTCGTACTGCTAAACCTTTAGCATCATTACCTTTATTTTCTGGGTCTTTAATTGCCTGTACAAAACGCCAGATTACGTATCCAATCAAGCCAATTGCAACTAGAGTCAGCAAAAATTGACCAAATGGCTGGTTGACGATTGTTTGGAGAGCGCCTTGCGTATCAGTTGTTTTACCACCCCTGCCAAAAGCTGTCTGTGCTGCCAGTAGTCCAACTATACCGTAAACTACTCCCTTAGAAATATAGCCAAATCGTCCCAGTCGCTCAACCCACAATGAAGGATGGTTTGTCAACTGTTGTGTCATGAGTAGTTGGAAAGAATTATTATATCTATAATTTTACCAAAATTTACCCACGATTTACATCTACCGTAAGGCAAATTGTCTAATATTTTGGCAAAAAATCACTATTGTAATACTGTCTTTTAATAGATGTGAGGCTACTCCAAATAATATTACATTTATTAAGTACAGTATTAGTACTTAGTATTTTTTAATGCTAAATTTGGATTAATTATGTCTTTCATAGAAAGTTCTTGGAAACACGAATATATAACTACCAATGGGATAAAACTACACTACGTTACCCAAGGTGAAGGCCCTTTAATGTTGATGTTGCATGGCTTTCCTGAGTTTTGGTACTCTTGGCGGCATCAAATACCAGAATTTGCCCAAAACTTTAAAGTCGTCGCCCTTGACTTGCGTGGTTACAATGATAGTGATAAACCAAATGAGCAATCCGCTTATGTCATGGATGAGTTTATCAAAGATATTGAGGGAGTAATTAGAGTATTAGGATACCAAAAATGTGTATTAGTTGGACATGATTGGGGTGGTGCGATCGCTTGGAATTTCGCATACACTCACCCCGAAATGTTAGAACAATTAATTATTCTTAATCTGCCTCATCCTGCCAAATTTGCCCAAGGGTTACGCACTCCCCAACAGTTGCTACGTAGCAACTACGTATTTTTCTTTCAACTACCGTGGATACCAGAATTACTTTTACAATCTTCAGACTACCAAGCTATTGAAATAACTTTTAAAAGTATGGCAGTTAACAAGAGTGCTTTCAGTAAAGCGGATATTGACGCTTATAAAAATGCTGCTGCAAAACGCGGTGCCCTCACAGCAATGTTGAACTACTACCGCAATATTTTTCAACAGAGAATGGGAAATCCAAATTGGGACATTCTGGAAGTGCCAACACTGATGATATGGGGAGAAAATGACCCTGCACTTGGCAAGGAACTAACCTACGATACCGCAGCTTATGTCAGGGATTTTCAAATCAAGTACATTCCTAATTGTGGCCATTGGGTGCAGCAAGAACAGCCAAAATTGGTTAATCAGTATATGCGAGAATTTCTGAGGACTTAAGCTAAACTATCAATTGATAAATAAAGTATAAATACTCATAAAATTAGCTATAGGGATAGCGCCAGCTTTTAATTTTTCAAGATTTAATAGTAATTTAAGAGAGGGCGTTTTTGAGGAATTATTTGGTAAAAATTGCCAAAAATTCAGAATTAATGGCATTTTTGACATCACTTTTATCTGGGTTTCAGATCGCAACAAACTTGTCAGGAGATAGATTGTCACAAGAGACATTGACCTCACGAAGTTTAGTGAGATAATAGAGTTGTGAGGGACAGAACGGACGCAAACTTGATTATTAAGGGGGAAAATTTATGAAACTCCAGCTATTAGCGGCCATGGCCTTAGCAACACCCCTATTTTTCGCTAGCTCGGTTAGAGCCGAGAATCCACAAGATTTACAAAAGCTGCTTTCAACTGGGGAATGTGTTGGGTGCCAACTATCAGGAGCTAACCTCAGTGGCGCTCATTTAATCGGTGCTGACTTGAGAGGCTCGAAGCTCCAAGGAGCTAACCTTGTAGGAGCTAACCTTGAAGGTGCTGACTTAACTGGTGCAAATTTAGCAGGTGCTAACCTAACATCTGCTTATGTAACCAATGTGAATTTAAAGCAAGTTAATCTCAACGGAGTAAATTTTACTCGGGCTACGATTCACGATTCTAATGTGTATCAAGCATCAATGAACGATCTAAATCTTACTGATGCAGAAATATTTAACACTGGAATCGGGATTGGTGGTGAAGACGCTGAAATTCCCGATTGGAAATAGCCCAACTGACTACACAGCTAAAAATCAATACAACATAGGTTTTGGTGGGTTTTAAATCAAATAAACGACTTTTTTGCCAGAATTATTCTTAAAACCTGCCTCTACAGAAATATTAATCAAAATGAAACCCCCTCTGCGTTGTAATCACTTTACTATGGCAAAAGCAGAGGGGATTTCTTTTTGCGATCGCACTGATATCCACACAAAAAAGTGCAATTATCCCTCTTCTGTCACTCTCCAAATTAAGCAAGTAGTAAATAAGTGAAATTATCCAGAAGCATAACAGGGTTTAAATTGATTCATTGCAGCAATTAAATGATTGAATCCCAGCAATAACTTGGAATTTGGAAAAATATCTAGCCAGGGATAAATCAACCAAAATAGTAAGAGTGGTTGGGTGAGCATCTCGACGTAAATGTTTGAGGATTTGTAATTCTACATCCATTGCCCTACTTACCTTTCAGGGTTTTTTATGTTCATCCTTTTATTTAAAATACCCGGAAAGTGACAGAAGAGGGATAATATAAATATTTTTATCGCTAGCGATCGCAGCAGTTCTAAAAGGATGTCTGAGAAGTATTAAACATTTCGCTCGATTCCCCCTAGTCCCCCTTAAAAAGGGCGAAATTTATCTCAAATCCCTCCAATTTATCGGGGTATTTAGGGGATATAGAAGTCTCAAATACAACAAAAAAAGTTTTAAGACATCCTCTAATAGTAACAAAAAGAGTCGAGAAAGCCACGTTGCAATTTTTGCATTAGTCTCCATTAATACACCTCAAATATTTAAGATTTACTCAAGAAAGTTACTCTTAATAAAAACCGTAATTTTCATAATGTTTTTTGGTAATAAAATTAGCATTTTGTTATTAAATTCCATAGTAATTATTGAGAATGAAGTTTGATTCATTCATTGAAATTTTTGATTGTCAAGGTTTCAATGCTTCAAGCTGTCAAAAAACGGTTGCTATCTTTGAGAAAAATTTATGCACATTGATGATGTTAATAACAATATATTGTCAAAAAAACAGCTAAATACCACTTCAATCTCTTCATTAGATAGCTTTAATACAAAAGATAAATACAGCCTCAACTTCAGCAGACGTAGTAGCTATAACTCAGCCGATGCTGATGTGCAGTTGCGAAATAACGATGAATCTAAAAATAGCAATAACGCTACTAATAATGCTTTTAACACTCAAAATTATAACTCCACTAATGGCTATGGCTTGATTAATGGAGCAGCAGCAGTGGCTAGAGCTATTGGTCAAAATACCTTTGCTGATGTTCCCGATCTCGGTGGCAATAATTGGGGAGCAGACCTGGTTAAAGCACCAGAAGTTTGGGCACATGGATATACGGGTAAAGGCGTTGTTGTCGCTGTTGTAGATACTGGAGTTGACTACAACCACGAAGATTTAAAAAATAATATCTGGACGAATACCAAGGAAATTGCAGGTAACGGTATAGATGATGATGGCAATGGCTATGTTGATGATACTTACGGCTGGAACTTTGCCGATCAAAACAACAACACCCTAGATGACAACGGTCATGGTACTCATGTTTCCGGCACGATCGCAGGAGAAAATAATAACTACGGTGTCACTGGTATTGCCTACGATGCCAAGATTATGCCTGTCAAAGCTTTAGATAGCTCTGGCTCTGGTTCCTATAGTTCCATATCTAAAGGTATTCGCTACGCTGTAGATAATGGAGCTAATGTGATTAACCTTAGTTTAGGAGGCTCATCTTCCAATCATACTTTAGAGTCAGCCATTAACTACGCCAGCAGTAAAGGAGTGATTGTCGTTATGGCAGCAGGTAATGATGGTGGCTCATCACCAGAATATCCAGCCCGCTATGCATCCAAGTCAGGAATTGCCGTTGGGGCAGTAGATAAAAATAACAATTTGGCCGACTTCTCTAACCGCTCTGGAACAAATCCAATCGCTTACGTCACAGCTCCCGGAGTCAAGATTTATTCATCAGTTCCGAATAATCAGTATGCAACTTATAGCGGCACATCTATGGCTGCTCCCCACGTTGCTGGTATCGTTGCCCTGATGCTTAGTGCTAACCCCAACCTGACTGATGCCCAAGTACGTCAGATTGTCACAGAAACCGCAGGAAATAGTACGCAAACTACAAGCTCTAGTTTTAACATTTCTCATGTTAGTTCTCTAGCAAGTCAAGTAATTGCAGAAACCGCAGGAAATAACACACAAACTACAAGCTCTAGTTTTAACATTTTTCATGTCAGTTCTCTAGCGAGTCAGGTAATTGCAGAAACCGCAGGAAATAACACGCAAACGACAAACTCTAGTTTTAATAGTTCTAATTTTGGCTCTCTAATCGGTCAGGGAATTACAGAAACTACAAGATATCTAACCCCAGAAAATATCGCTAGTTTTAATAATTCCAATTTTGGCTCTCTAATCGGTCAGGGAATTACAGAAACTACAAGATATTTAACACCAGAAAATATCGCTAGTTGGAATAATTCTGATTTTAACCCTGTAATTGGTCAGGCAATTACAGAAACTACAAAATATCTGATATCAGCCGAAGGTAATAACATATCAACAAATCCAGAATTATGGTCGCAATTTCAAAATTATGAGAATATTCTTGACAGCATCAATGTAAATAGCAATCAGGATGAGAATAATCCAGATTTTGTCAAACTACTAGAGGGAATGCAAAAACAAATAGATCAGTATAGAAAATTTTTGGGTATAGCTTGAAAATTATAGCGATTTGTAGTTGAGTTCAATACTTCTCGGTTAAGAGAATTAACCTGCTCATCATTAGTGAATAAATGTATGGGTTGCATTGGTGTCAACTTAACGTGAAAGCCAGTCGAGAACAAGCTTTTAGATATTGTCTCGGTTGTCTCGTTCCCAGTCTCCGACTGGGGATGTTCGTCGTTGAGGCTCCGCCTCAAGACTTGCGGCAGAGCCGCAATGAGCAGCATTTCCAGCCTCTGGCTGGAAACGAGGTTTGAAAAGGAGTTTGAGCTTAAGTTGACACCACTGAACAATGCTAAACCCTTACTTTTTGCTAATCTAACAGACTTTCCTACCTCACAGAAAATGCCTCGCTGAATCGCCGCGTCACAGGCTCAGTAATAAAGGTCAAAATTGACTTTTTACGAGTGACAATTTCACCTGTAGCAGCCATCCCTGGTGTAAATTCTACTTCTTGACCTCGAACATTTACCGCGTGTTTATTTAGCTTAATTCTCGTCGGAAAAACTAAACCCAATTCTTTATCAGCAATTGCATTTGGACTGACTTGCATAACTTCGCCATCCACAATGCCAAATTCTTGGAAGGGAAAAGTCGCCATTTTCACTTTTGCCTTCATTCCTTGACGAATAAACCCAATATCACGGTTGAGAACTTTCACCTCTAGAAGCATTTCTTCGCCTTCCGGCAAAATTGACAGTAATTCTTCACCCGATTGTACTGGGCCCTTGGTGGCTTTGACTTTATAGATTGTACCGGCTACGGGAGCCTCAATCGTTTCTAAAGCTTGTTGCTTCCTTGCCTGCTCTAATTGACCTTGTACAGTTGTCAGTTCTTCTTTACGTTTATTAAACTGCGTCAAAATTTCGCTTTGGCGTTCTGATGCTACACGCTGGGCCTGACTGCGTGCAGCGTTGTAAGCTTGTTCTGCTTGGCGAATTTCCTGGACTTGAGCAGCAATATCTTTTTCTAATGATGTGACTTTATCTTGAGCCTCTGTGATTCTATTCTGGGCGTTGATCACTTCATCTTGCGATCTAGTGATTTCTGTCTTTGCACGAGTTAATCTTTCTTGGGCATCCAGGTAATCGACACGAGGCACAGCGCCAGGAGTAATTAGAGTACGTAGGCTTTTTTCCCTTTCTTGAGCAAGGGCTAAATTACTTTCAATTTTAATTCGGATGCTATCTGCATTGACAAGGTTGGTTTGAGCATTCGCAAAGCTGCTTTTAGCATTCACTAAGTTATCTTGCAACCTGCTCAAGCGGACTTTAGCTTGATCGATGAGTGCTATTTGGCGATTTGCTTCTGCTTCTGCTGCTGCTTGACGCGCTTGGAAGTCTTGCAGGCGGGAACTTAAAAGTTCATCTTGCAGTTTCGTCCCAGCAGTTTTGCTTCCAGTGCGTTCTGCATCCAAACGTTGTAAATCGTCTTGAATCAATCTGCTAGATTTAGCTAGGCGGGAAACATCGGTTACTTGCAAGTCTGGATCTTTTTGAATCAGAACTTGACCTTTAGTAACGCGATCGCCTTCTTGCACTTTAACAGCGACAATTGACCCTCCACCCAAAGATGTCACCGGTCTTACCTGTGTAGAAGCAATTAATTCCCCCGGTGCTGTTGCGACTTCATCTATTTGCGAGAAGTACGCCCAAGCGATCGCTCCAAATACAATGGCGCTCATCGTTCCCGCTAATAATCTAGTGTACAGGGGTGGCAATTCCTGTACGGCTTTCCCTAATTCATAAGTAAGTTGTTCCTCTGGTTGGGCGAATCGCTCTTTTGTTTGACGTGCTTGAGCAGCATTTACCATATATTTTTGTCCTTTGTCCTTTGTCATTTGTCATTTGTCATTTGTGCTTGGTTATTCACTAATGACCAATGACTAATGACAAATGACTATTCAAACTGCTAAATAGCGCCGCAAAAAACTGTCTAATGTTTCCAACTGGAAGTTATAAATTGCTTCTAAATTGGCAATTTCATCTTTTGTGCAGAAAAATTCATTGGCTAGCAATGTACGATAAGTTCCCAAAGCTTTTTGGGTTTTAGGATTAAATAAACCCAATGCACTCTGTAACCCATCAATCAAAAATAGGGGTGAGTTAATTATTACTGGTTCTTTGGCAAAAATCCGACCAAAAATCCGGGGAATATCTTCTCGTAATAAAATCTCCGGCCCGCCAACGGGTAAAATCTGGTTACGAGCGCCTTCAAGCGTCACAGAATCCACGACTATCCTTGCCAAATCATCAGTACTGACAATTGAGGTACGGTTTTTGCGATCGCCAACCAGCAAATACAATCCCGTTTCCCGAAATCGTTCTACCAGTGGCAGCAAGTTAGATGCTAATCCAGCTGGGCGTAAAATAGTGTAATTTAAGCCACTAGCTGCCAAATATCGTTCTACTGCTCGTTTGGCTTTGAAAACAGGAGCATCTTCATAACCGCGATCGGCTCCCAGAACAGAAATGAAGACAAAATGCTCTACGCCATTGGCTTTTGCTTGGTCGATGAGTTCAATATTGGCGCGGTAATCTAAAGATAGGGCATCGCTATCAGAACCGTGGGCGCTGATAATATACCGTACATCCTGACTAGCTTTCTGGATATCTTTTTCCTCTAGCAAGTCACCAATGAAGATTTCTGCACCCCGATGTTCTAACTCGCTATAGCGCGAATTAAGGCGGACAAATGCCCGTACAGACTGTTCTCGTTGTCGTAGGAGTCGCACAACTCTGCGGCCAATTCCTCCCGTTGCACCAGTTACCAGAAACATATAAATACCTAAATTGAATAGTTACAGTGTTGATTGTTGTCAAAATGCTCGATATATGCTCAATATTCATTGAGCAATACTTAAATAAATATGAATATATTTTTATACTTTATTACCATGCTCAATATATTTTCATGCCAATAAGTCACACCTTATTCATTTTAATACTTTAAAAATTATCCCCTATATCTTTGTCGATGCAGGGGATAGAGTAATAGGATTAGTTTTACTGGCTCAACAATTCAATAGCTTGTTCAAGGGACATCTTAGCCTTGTGCAAATTTAGCAGCTTTTCTTGGTCGTATCGGTCAAGATAGCTCATTTTCCTGCCCTCTAAAGTTATCCGAATTAGTGCTGCTTGCTCATCTGTGGGTGAATTCATCTCTTCTATAGCAGAACTGATTATCTGGATAGCGTTAAAGTTAGGGAATTTTAACCCTTTACCTTGCTTCATTTGTTGCAGCGCTAAAAGTGGAAATGCCATCAGAGTTACGATATACGAGGTTTTGTATCCTGCATTCCCAGTTGGTTTTACACCGTATCTACGACACAAGTCGCGTAATTCCCTAATAGTTTTGATTTCAAGTTCGGAACGCGTGAACATAAAATAGTAGTGTCCATTTTTGATATTGGATATTGGTGGTTGTACTTCCGGCAAGTTGTCGCAACCATCAAAAAACAATTTATTGTTTTGGCACCAAGTAAATCAAGCCTTATTTATATTTCTCAATAATGCCTAATCCTAAAGGGAATCCACAAAATTTACAACCAATTAAATCAAATAGAGAAGAATCATTAACAGAAAGGATTAACCTACGCATTACCAAGACTATGAAGGAAGAACTATCCACCAAGGATGATCCTCCAGAATTTTGTCGTCGTGCAATCCAGGAAGCATTAGATAAGGATAAAGAGAAGTAATTTCAAAGGGAATGAAGGGGTTGAAGTGTGAATGCCGAAGAGTTGTTGCAGCGATATGCTGCTGGGGAGAGATTTTACTGGAGTTAAGCTGTCAAGAGTTCGCTTGCTGGACGTGAATCTTAGCAGGGCTATTTTCAGGGAAGCCGATCTCAGTAACGCTAGTCTGGATTGGACTAATCTTAGTTATGCCGACTTGAGCTATGCCAACTTGAGGGGAGCGCATCTCGGTGAAGCCGGTTTGGGTGGAGCTAATTTGGAGGGGGCTGACTTGAGTGGAGTTGTTTGCGGTCAAACTGGTTTCTTTGATGCTAATCTCAGTCATGCCAACTTGAGAAGAGCTATTTTAACGGAAACATCTTTTGACGATGCCAACCTCAGCCATGCCGATTTGAGAGGAGCCAGTTATTTTAGTATTCATAGCTGCAAGGGAGCTACTTTTAATGAAACCATTATGCCTGATGGCAGCATCAGAAGCGATGGTATTTGAGGTGAGAATACCTCATAAAATAAGTGTTTCATAGACAACTACAAGTGCAACTTTACAAAAAATATTCCCCACATCTTTGTTGATGTAGGGGAGTAGTAGTCCAATTTAAAAGTTATGAACTCAAAATATTTTCGCAAGAAACCTTTTTAATTGTCGCTTGTAGGGCAGGGGACAGACTTTTCTCCTGACCAATCTGTAAGAGTATTTTCATCTCTATAATGCCGGGGAGTTTTCAGCAGCAAATGCCAAGCTTCTCCAGCATCCAATAAATTAAAGTTTTTAGAATGGTGAGTTTCTAGTAAATCCCTAACTATAACATAATAGTCAGAGTTCATTCCTGGGAAAATATGATGTTCAGTGTGATGAGAAAAATTTAAATGCAACAGATCAAATATTTTGTAAACCCGGAGAGACATACTATTAATTAGTGGGTCATTAACGTTGGTCATCGGACAAAGCAAATGATTTGTATAAATATAAAAAATTACTCCAGCATAACCAATTGCAATCGGCAAAAAGTAACCAAGTATGAGCTTTATGGGGTCAAATTGGAGATAGATGAGGATACTCAGATGAATCACGATCATCATCAATAATTCCCCTGCGATCGCTCGACGATCTTTAGGACTGACTGTAAATGCAGCAGGAACATAATCGACGGATTCATGATTGAAAAATAGCACGGATGTCAGATTGCGAAAAGTATGTACTCCCCAAGCTGAAGTCAATCCCACAATGAACCATATAGGATTGACTTCAGTAGAAGGCACAAATAAGTTCTGAATCCATTTTCCCCAGGTTGAAGATTGTTCATACAAGTAATTACGATCTGGGTCGCCTAAATCATTAGTGTGATTATGATGTACTCGATTATGAACTGCTTTCCACAACGTTGGTGGCATCCACCCAATTGTTAGCCCTAAAAAGCTAATGATATAAGTTAACCGGGCGTTTTTAATTACGCTACCATGTATCATCTCATGAGAACTCAATAGTAAGACAAGAACGCTATTGCCCATAATGATGCTTAAAGGTAGATAAAGCCATAAAAGATGTGGCGACCAACAATCTAGCCGAGCTGCTATCATCCAGCCTAATATCAAAATTGCCAGATTAATGAACAATATAATTAACTTACTTGGATCGAGAATAAATGCTTCAGGTGGTATCAGAGAACGTAATTCTTTCGCATATATTTTCTGGTGAATAAGTGTCCGTTCTGTACTAACATTCATAAATAATTTTTCAGTTAGATAATTTCACTGGGTAAAGTTTTGCAGTAAATCGTAGCGTTTTTCAACTGTAATAATTAAAGTCAAAAGTAGGGAAGTATTTAAATCCTAACACAAAATATTTCTGCGGTAGACCTCTTGCATAATTTTGGCATTGCATACACGTCTTCCTCAGAATAAATTCTGTGGCTCAAAGTGAAAGTTATCTGAAGTTGACTAAAATTATTGTTTTACCGACACTTCTAGCTAGAGGTTATTAGGATCTCAAGTTTATCTTGGTAGGTAATAAAATTTTTACTAATAGCTTTAATCTTTATTTTCTAATACCAATTCTTTATGAAGCTGCGCTCAATAAAGCTTCGAGAATAAAGTCGTAAGAAGTAAGGGAAGCAATGTATTCTGGTGTAATTGTTTCTAGGACAGAAGCTAGCTTTTGACGTAGTTGAGTAAGGGTTTTGCAATTTTCAAGCTTGAAGTTTGCTTTTGAGTAACTCCCAAAACCTCTCAATTGGGTTCAGTTGTGGAGAGTGAGGTGGTTGAAAGATGGGGATAATATTTTCTGGACAGCCTATGGCCTGACCCAAATTCATCTTGTAAAAATTTGAGCGCTAGAGGGAGTTTTTTTTAAAGTGAGATAGACTCTCTGGATGCTGTTTGGTACTTTTGGGACGAGGAACTTTGAGTTTGGCACCAAGTTTGTACCGTACTAGTTGGTATACCGTTTTATAAGCAATATTCAGTCCTAATTCGCCCATTAACCATTGCTGAATCTGACTATAGATATGAAATCCTTGTGGAGAGGACAATTTTCGCTTTAAACGTTCTAAGTGTTCTCCAGTAACTATCGGTTCTTTACCCGGCGCTTGTTTCACCTCTAATAAACCTCGGTATTCCCCATCTTTATATTTTTTCAACCAACGAGTTATGGTTGCTTGATCACGTCCTAAACGTTCTGCCAGCGATCGCCTACTTGTAGCTTGACCAGTTTTTAGCCAGTAGAGCATTTGTAATCGCTCTTTGCTACTACCTTCTGCGGCATATTTAACAGCTTTTTCCAATTCTTCTCGGCTCTGTTTAATCTCAACTTGCAATTTGAGAC
>NZ_JAVRBQ020000113.1:0-48436 GCF_034531215.2 Nostoc sp. ChiSLP03a | reverse complement strand
TATTATGATTCACAATCAGGACACGCGGTCACAATTCTATGCAAAGTTTTATGTTCTGTTTAGGCTATAACCCTTGAAATGTCGTTAATTTTTGGTCAGGGTATGATTCAAAATTTGGTCATCTAGGGGTTAAAAGCACAGTGAAGAAGGCAGCAAGTAGGAGGTTTAAATGAGCGGTGTAGGCTTATCTTTCAGAGACGCACAAGGGAAAGACCTACATTGATTGCAGCACACTCTCATTAGAAATTTGGTATCAAATTTAAACTGTAAAAAAAGCACGGAGATCCTACGCGTAGCTTGCTTTTACGTAGTAGTACGGGAAGCCTTTAACTACATAAATTTTCCCTACCAAGGATTTCGGGCAACGCATAATTAATTGAATTTCACCAGATATCTCATTAATACTTTTAAGTCTGCAATCACCCGATGATTTAGCTTTTAAATTGAGATTTGCTCAAGATATCAACTTTAGCGACAAAAGATGAAGTAAGATTCACATCTGAAGCAGTCCCCGTATAATCCCATAGTTTCTGACAAAAATAGTCCAGTGCGATGATTGATAAATACCCTCAGAATATTATAGTGTCCTGCTTACCGCTGAGTATGCTTCTATTACTTGGCAGTACATCTTTAAGTCCACTGAAAGCTGAGACTGTTGATACTACACAATTACTAACTAGTAATTTCATCCTATCACAACAAATTCCACCACCACAGGATATCCAACCACCCATACCTTCACCACCTCCCTCACCGGAAGTGCCACAGCCACTCCCCCCACCAGCAGAACTACTTCCACCCTCTGCCCCATCTCCTACGCCTGATACACCACTCCCAGGCAACTTTCCTCAAACTATTGTCGTTGAACGCTTTGAAGTTGTTGGTAGCACAGTTTTTAGTGCCCAAGAATTAGCCAAAGCTACTGCTGAATTTACCAAACGACCGATCTCACTGACTGAAGTGTATCAAGCACGTTCTAAAATCACCGAGCTATATGTCAAAAATGGTTACATTACTTCTGGTGCCTATATTCCACCTCAAACAATCCAATCCGGTGTTCTTAAAATTCAGGTGGTTGAAGGTAAATTAGAAGATATTCAGGTAACTGGGACTCGGCGGCTGAATCCGAATTATGTCCGCAGCCGACTAGCAATTGCGACATCACCACCTCTGAATCGCCAGCGTCTATTAGAAGCCTTGCAACTTTTGCAACTTAATCCTTTGATTAAAAACGTGACTGCTGAACTCTCAGCAGGATCGCAAACGGGTACAAGTCTTTTGGAAGTTAAAATCAGTGAGGCAAAAACCTTTAGCGGCCAAATAGTTCTTGATAATGGGCGATCGCCTAGTGTTGGCAGTTTCCGACGCGGGTTAAGATTGAATGAAGCCAATTTACTCGGATTGGGAGATGGTCTGAGTGTAGGCTACACCAACACTGATGGTAGCAACTCCTTTGATGCTAGTTACACGTTGCCTCTTAACCCCCGCAACGGAACGCTTACCTTTAACTATGGCACTACGTCGAGTAATGTCATTGAGCCTCCTTTCGACTTCCTAGATATCGAATCGGCTTCTCGCTACTACGAACTGACATTCCGCCAGCCAATAATCCAAACTCCTACACAAGAGTTTGCCCTTGGGTTGACAGCCTCCCGACGCGAAAGTGATATCTCGTGGAAACCAGAATTTGGGCCCCCCTCTAGCCTTTCGCCTGGATCTGATGAAAAGGGACGCACTAGGGTATCTGCGTTGCGATTTTTTCAAGAATGGACGAGTCGTAACAGTCGGGAAGTCATCGCCCTACGCTCTCAATTTAGTTTGGGCATAGATGTGTTGAATGCCACGGTTAATCAAGATGCTCCTGATAGCCGTTTTTTTGCTTGGCAAGGGCAAGCACAGTGGGCCCGCCTTTTAGCTCCTGAAACCTTATTGTTATTACGTTTAAATACGCAACTTGCATTTACAACACTTCTGCCTATAGAGCAGTTTGGCTTAGGTGGGCAGGATAGCATTCGCGGCTACCGTCAAGATTATCTGCTGACGGATAATGGTACTTTTGTTTCTGCGGAAGTTCAAGTACCGATTCTGCGCTTACCTCAGATAAATAGCATCTTACAGGTTATCCCCTTTGTGGATTTTGGTGTTGGCTGGAACAGTTCTGGTAAAGAGAATCCCGATCGCAATACTTTAGCTGCTGTTGGTCTGGGGTTGCGTTGGGCACAGGGCGATCGCTTCACCGTTCGTCTTGACTGGGGTATTCCTTTGGTATCTGTTAACTCAAATGAGAGAACATTACAAGAAAACGGTCTGTATTTTAGTTTACTTTATAATCCTTTTTAACTGGTGTCTATGTCCACCTATTAAAAGTTGAGCGTGGACATGGACAGTAGTCAATGATGAAAAAATGATGATTATTTAGGTTTTTATAAAAAAGACCCTGGGTTATGATTCCAGGGTGCATACACGTTTTTCAGGCATTAATAGGTTGAATAATAACTTTGTAAAATAGTTATTTCTACTATCTATAGAATGATACAAAAGTAGATTTAGTTATTTGAGTTGATCGATACATCTATCGTTGGGAGTATACAAATATTGGAAGAGGCAAGTTATCCGGCAATATTTTGATTGGACTAACCTTAAAATGCTGCTTTAAGTAATCCATATAATTTAAGCTAATTTTATTTTTGCTGGAGGCATCAAAATACATCCAAAATTAAATGTAATTTCTTGGGAGATATCCGCAAAATAATAGGTGGTGAAAGAGAATAACTTAAGTATTTTTAGGTAGTTGCACAGTAAATAAACTACCTTTCCCTACTTCAGAAGCGACGTTGATAGTTCCTGCGTGCCCTTCTATAATGCGATGGGATAGATGTAGTCCTAAGCCACTACCCGAGCGTTTATTTCTGCCTTGGCGAAATCGCTCGAAAATTGTTGCTCGATCTTCTGGCGCAATTCCATATCCTGTATCTTCTACCTCAAGTATTACCGAATCTGGATCTGGATCTCCTGGATTAGATGATGTTTCATAAATGCGGATTGTTATGCCTCCTGTATCTGTAAATTTGATGGCATTTGCAATCAGGTTGTTTAACACTCGCCGTAATTCTAAACAATCGCCCATGATAATAGCAGCGTTTGGACTCAGTGGATCTAATTGACGGGTATCAATTTCTAGAGTTAAGCCTTTTTCATTAGTTAGAGGACTTAGTTCGTTGACTACTTCTTGAGATATTTCACATAAATCGCATTCCTCCCAATTCAACGTTTTTTTACCCGCCTCGAAGCGATAGACTTCTAATAGGGTGTTGACCATTTCCATCAAATTTTGGTTACTGCGAATCATGACTGCGATCGCTTGTTTCATTTCTGGCGAAATTTTGCAGAATGTTTCCATTTCAAACAAATTCAACATACGATCGGCGGCTACTAGGGGAGTTCGTAAATCATGAGTCAGACGGGAAACAAAATCTTCCCGTTGACGGGCCATTTTTTGTTGTTCGTCCAGACTGTGCTTGAGACGTAATAGCGATCGCACCCTTGCCAGTAGTTCATCAGTATCAAATGGTTTACGAATAAAATCGTCAGCACCAGCATCTAAACCTTCGACAACACTGGATTGATGAAAGGCAGTAATTAATAGAATTGGAATATAAGAGATTGCAGAGTTATTCCGAATCCGACGTGTGACTTCATAGCCATCTATCCCCGGCATCATTACATCTAACAGAATCAGATCGGGTGGAGATTGCTCAATTTTCCGTAAAGCTTTTATTCCATCCGAAGCCAAATCAATTTCATACCCCTCACTTTCTAAAATTGCTTGAACCAAAATTAGATTATCTTGAGTGTCGTCAACTGCTAAGATCCGATAAATTTTATTATTTTCAACTATAGACATGATTTATAAATTTTTATCAGTTTTTCTGGAAGTAATTTTTTAATTTAGGATATTCTATTGGTGCTTTTCTGGCTTGAGAAGATGACTGATGAGGATTTTGCGCAGGAGAAAAAAAATCATCCTTATCTAACTGTGAAGCTGGAGCATTTGCTGCTACAGTCGGTAATGTAATTTGACGTGGCAATTCAATTTTAAACATTGAACCTACCCCCAATTTACTCTCAAGAAATATTTTACCGCCCATCATTCGCACTAGCGAATCTATAATTGCCAAACCCAGACCTGTACCTGGATATTTGCGAGTGATAGTTTGATCGACTTGCCGAAATGCTTCAAAAATATTTTTAAAATCTTTGGGCGCTATGCCAATACCTGTATCTTGAACGATAATTAATATTCGATTTCCAGATAGTTCCTTAATCTCAACCCAGATTTCACCAGACTCTGTAAATTTAATGGCGTTGGAAAGCAAGTTAATCAAAATCTGTTTGACACGAACTGGATCGTTAAATATCAAAGGATTTTGTAAATCGGTTTGTACTAACAATGAAAGATTTTTAGCATCAGCTAGGGAATGCATTTCACTGACAACGAGATTGATTACCTTTGATATATCAAATCTTTCTGCCTTGAAATCTAATCCTCCTCCCTCCAGCTTGGAAAAATCGAGAACTTCATTGAGTAGCATCAGTAAATGCTTCCCATTATTCAAAATGCGCTCAACCATATCTGCTTGCTGGTGCGTTAGTTGACCAAACTTAGGACGCAAGAGTATTTGTGAAAAACCAATAATTGCATTCATCGGCGTTCTAAGTTCGTGGGAAATAGTTGCTAAAAACAGTGATTTTAGACGTGATGCCTCCAATAACTTGAAGTTTTGCATTTGAATCTGTTGCTGTTGTCTCTCCAATTCTTGGTTCTTACAAATGAGTTGTTCATGAGTCTCTCTAAGCTGCTGATTTGCCAAATCTGCCTGTATTTCCGCCCGATAAATCCGAATTGCATTCCGCAAAACCTGCGACAAAATTTCTGGGGATATTCTAGACTTAGAGAGATAGTCTGTAGCACCAGCTTTCAATAACTGAAGAGTAATTGCTTCATCTCCTTGACCAGTTATAACTACTAAAGGAACTTTAATTTCTGAAGAACGTAGCCGTTGAATCAAGGTTAGTGCGTCCCGATCTGGTAAACGATAGTCGAGGAAAACACAATCGTAAGTAGTAATGCTTAAGACAGAAAATGCTTCTTTAGCATTGTCTACTTCAGACAGTTCTATCTGAACACCTGCTTTAGCCAGGGCAGAACAGATTGCTATCCGGTCTACTTCGTCATCGTCTACAACCAAAATTTTCAGCGTCTCTTCCATCGGTTTTTATTTTCGCCGCCAAACATAGGTTGATGTATAATATTTATCTTTTTAGATTATCCAACTAAAGAATATAAGATTTCCCTTCATCTAAAACCTGTAATTTGATTGATTAAGAGATTTTGCATAAGATCCACTTTAATACCTGCTTGACATTCATCACATCTACAACTTCGTTATACTCCGTTAGTAGTATGTCGCTTGCTCTTTCGAGTCTTTCTTTAGGTTGAATTGAGTCTGTTATATCTTTAATCTGGTTAATTTACCAAATGTTAACTAAACTCCTAACAAATGACCAATGTCTTGCAAAAAATTAGTAATTAACAAGCAGACACCGTTGATATAAAGTAAAATAAAATACTTTACCAAGCTTAAAACAATTGTAGATGAGTGAGAAAGCCACCGTCGTCAGTCATTGGTGAGAGTTGCATCCCACGATCGTGTACCATAAGCTTGAACTGTTTTACCTATCAGGTTAGTTAGACCAGATAAATAAAAAAGTAATATCTATAGCTATTTGTGAATCTGAAGTAATCCTACCTCCTGAAATTGCAACAATTTTCTTAGCGATCGCCACATCTGTGTTAGTATTTATCCAGGTATATCGAACTTATAGATGTTCGCAAAATGACCAAAGCTTAATTCCAAAGAAAAGTTCCCGACAAAAGTTAGGCAAAAATTCAAAATCTAAAAAGTGAGAGGTTAGTACAGAGCGGCTTATATCATATCCTGTGAAAAGTCAGACGGACAAGTTTGTTACAAAGGACTATGAATTACTTTGCTGTTTCTGATTTTAGTAAATTTTAACGCTGGCTGATTTCCTTCCATGAGGATCTCTATTGGCTCTATCAATCGGATGAATCCGAAGGTTTGATTAAAAATCGTTCGCTACCATCTTTTACTTTCTCGTAAAGCAACTTTCACACGGTGTAATTTTTTCATTTTTGTAAGCTTTTTTTAAAGTTTGCTCCAAAATCATAATAATTAACGGATGAAACAATGACAACTCAAAGCTAAACGATCGGCAAGGAAGAGCAATTTGGCATTCGTTTCAATATTTCATACTTTTTGTGTAAGTATCTATATATCTTCAGCTAGATTTGTCCTCTATCTCAATGTAAAAATTTTGACCACTTGTTATTTCTATCGGTGGATGCAGACAGGTTGAAATATCATCTATCCTGAGTTTGGGAAAATAATAGATAATAGTTACAAAAGGCAATACTTTGAAAGATGCAAACAGTGCAAGAGCGAGTGTAGCGATGAATGAAATTAGTATTATTTTAATTGAAGATCATGACTTAACGCGAATGGGACTACGAGCAGCATTACAGTCTCATAGTGCATTGAAAGTAATTGGGGAAGCGGCAAATGCTACTCAAGGGTTAAAACTTTTAGAAACGGCAAAGCCAGATGTAGCGGTAGTAGATATCGGCTTGCCTGACATGGATGGCATCGAACTCACTCGGAAATTCAAACGCTCCCAGGCTGAAAATGGGCAATCTACTACGAAAATTCTGATCTTGACAATGGATCATACAGAGGATGCTGTACTTGCAGCCTTCGCCGCTGGCGCTGATTCTTATTATATGAAAGAAACCAGCATCAGTAAATTAACTGAGGCAATTCAAGCAACTCACGGCGGTAACTCTTGGATTGATCCGGCAATTGCCAACGTGGTATTGCGGAAGATGCGCCAAGGTATTCCTGGAGAAAGTCAAAGTTCTGACAAGCCGAAGACTGTAAAAATTGAAGCGCTGGCGACAGAATACGAGCAAGTTTTGGAAACATACCCTCTGACTCAACGGGAACTGGAAATCCTAGAGTTGATTGTCGCTGGGTGTAGCAATGGTCAAATTGCCGAGAAACTTTACATTACAGTTGGTACTGTAAAAACCCATGTTCGTAATATTTTAAATAAACTATGTGCTGATGACCGTACCCAAGCTGCTGTCAGGGCCTTACGTTCTGGATTAGTAGCATGAGGAATTGAGACAAGGGAGAGATGGGGAGATAAGGAGAATAACTCCTAACTCCTGACTCCTAACTTAGCACTGGCTCAAAGTTTCAAAGAAAGCTAACAACCTCAATACTGTTTTGCCCAATACCCCATTATCCCAATTTTTCCCGCAAGCAATTAGCAATAAGTAGTGCTGCGCCCGGTTTGCCCATACGCCGCCCACCATTTTCAGCAATAATTTGCAAATTATCAGGATTTTTAAACAGGGATTGTACAACCTTCGCTACATCTGTCGGTTGCTCGATTAAAATCAAAGACGATCCCAAAAGACGACTTTGAGATTCAGCAAACCCAAGGTTATATTGTGGCCCATTACCGGGAATTGCGATCGCAGGTTTGCCTAAACCGATAAACTGTTCTGTGGCTGTACCTGCCATTGCGATCGCTAAATCTCCTAAATGCAAGCAATCATTATAGGATCGTTGTGTTAATAGCAGATAAGCATTTCTCTGTTTAAATGTCAAGACATTTGGATCGCTCAGTTGGATAGGAGATGCTGATTCAGCGCGCCAGCCTTGGGATTGCACACTTTGAGATAAAATATTAGAGTCTAAACTAGGAGCGATCGCACCTAAAAACATTAATTTGTTAGAGCTATAAAAGATTGAATCTCGCTGTTGAAAACTTGTCATCAATGCAGATACGGCAATCATAATTGTTTCCCAGTTGATGTATGCTTCTGGCGGACGAGAACCAGGAAGAAGAGTCACTACAAAAGGTCGAACTGTCTCTTGCTGTTGGATATTCTGACTATAAAATTGTTGGCGTGAAAACCTCGATTCTAGACCATCCATCATCGGATTACCCAAATAGAAAGCTGGAATTGGCCATTGTTTTAATGTTTCTGTTGTCAGCGCATCTCTCAGGAACACAGCCTTACAACGACGACGACTCATTAACCAACGTTCCCAAGGATGGTAAACTGAACCAGAAAAGTTTTCCCAACCTGCGTCTTTAGATTTTCGTGGTAATAATCCAGCTTCATCTCGCACATAATATTCAGATTTTGCCGTACCGACAAAAGCATAATTAGCGCCACTAAATGTTGCAAACAACAGCGGCACAATATCTCCCACTGCTAAAATCGCTCTTCTATTACCTAATTTTTTTTGAGAACTTACCCAACGGCGAATAGCTTTAATTTGGCTGAAGGTAAGTTGCAATAAACCACCGCGTACATCCCGCGCTAATTCGCGGCCATCCATATAAATAAAGCCGCCAGAAGGCATATTCAGGACTGAACCGATAAAGGGGATATCCAACTGTTCATAAGCGCGTCCTTCACCCACCAGAGGCAAAGCAAATATCTCTGGTGGGTTTGGTTGTCGTTGGAGTTCTTGCAAAATCTGAAGTGCAATCACATCTTCCCCATGACCATTACTTAATACAAGTAACCGCAAAGGAGAAGTTGCTGATTGGGAATTAGAAGCTAAAGATGACCGAGATAGATTACTCATAAGAAACAAAATATCAAAATTAACTGTCTGTTTGGGTAAGAGGTATAAATAGGGAAATCGACAAGGAAGCTGGAAGTTAGTATTTCCCTATTCCTTTACTTCCCTACAACTAATACCAATTTTGGATAGGAATGTAATTGTTTGAAATTTCTAGAACAGCCTTTTGGTCAATACTTTTAATCAAAAATCTAAAATCTAAAATCCAAAATTAGTATAACTCCCAGTTAATTAGGTTAAATATTTATGCGAGTTTCTGCTACTGCTATTTTTACATTAGCTACATTAGCTACTGGCAATATTACTCAGCAAGCAACGGCTGCACCTGCTAAAACCGTTATTTCAACTGCAAAAGCTGGTAACTTGGTGGTACCGATAATTGAAGACACTCCCGCACGGGTAGAGACAATTGCTTCCCCAGAAACTATAGTTGCACAACAATTTTCTCAAAATCCTGTCGCCGTGCAAACAGGTGCAAACAAAAATTCCCCAGTAGTCTTAAAATCAACAGACAAGGGAAATTCATCAGTAACGCTTCTTCCCACTCCCTCTTTTTCCCCTTCATCCCCTAAAACTCCTGCGACTGAAGGCGATTTGGTAGTCAGAGCTACAGATGTACAGGTGGTGGGAGCCAATCAAGAATTACAGCAAATCATTGGCCAGGTAATTAAAACCCAGGTGGGTGGAGAAACCAGTCAAAGCCAGCTACAAAAAGATGTAACAGCAATTTTAAATACAGGTTTATTTAGTAGTGTCAGTGTGAATAGCTTTAGCACTCAGGCTGGATTGAATGTAGTATACCAAGTCCAACCGGTGATTGTGCGATCGCTGCAATTATCTGGTGCTAAAGTACTTACCTATCAAGTCGCTCAACAACGTTTGCAATCTCAAATTGGAACCACCATTAGTCCCAGTGGACTGCAACAAGCAGTAGCACAAATTAACAAGTGGTACGCCGATAATGGTTATAACTTAGCACGGGTGTTATCAATTAAACCCAGTTCTCAAGGCATTCTCACTGTAAATGTTGCTGAAGGTTTGGTGAGTGATATCAAATTTCGCTTTGTCAACGATGAGGGTAAAACTGTTGATAGCAAGGGTAATCCCATTGGAGGACGCACCAAAGCTGATTTCCTACAACAACAACTCAAGTTGAAACCCGGTCAAATCTTCCAAGAAAACGTCGTTAAACAAGACATCCAACAGCTATATCGTACTGGTTTATTTGAAAATGTGAATGTTGCCTTAGAAGGGGATGCGACAAAACTTGATTTAGTTTACCAACTCAAAGAAACTGGGGCGCGTGGTGTTAACTTGGGTGGTAGTTACAATGCCGATCAAGGATTGGTAGGTACAATCAGCTATCAAGATCAAAATGTCGGTGGTGTTAATGATACTTTAGGTGTGAATGTTGGAGTAAGTAGTCGAGACTTGCAGTTTAATACCAAATTTATTAGCCCCTATCGGATAACTAACCCCGATCGCTTGGGCTACACTGTAAATGGTTTTCGTAGTCAGGAACTTTCGGAAACCTTTGATGACAAGATTAAGCTAGCTAACGGCGACAAAGTGCGAGAAGGTCAAATTGGCGGTGGTGTCAGCTTGCAGCGACCAATTGACGATTGGAATACCTCATTAGGATTAAACTATACCCGAACTAGTATTCGCGATCGCCAAGGTAATATTACCCCAACCGACGCTCAAGGCAATCCCCTCTCTGCGAGTGGAACTGGTATTGACGACCTAACTACCGTATCCTTCACCGCCACCAAAGATAAACGAGATAATCCCCTCAATCCAACTCAAGGTTCCGTCTTGAGTCTGAGTACAGAACAATCTATACCCATCGGCGAAGGTAATATTTCCCTGAATCGCCTCAAAGCCAACTACAGCCAATATTTACCAGTGCAGTTATTTAACAGCAAACAGCCACAAGTATTTGCGGTGAATCTGCAAGCCGGTACCGTCCTTGGGAATTTACCGCCCTACGAAAGTTTTAACTTGGGTGGTTCCAACTCGGTACGCGGTTACGATTCTGGCGAAGTTGGTAGTGGTCGCAGTTATGTATTAGCTTCGGCAGAATACCGTTTTCCCGTCTTACCAATCGTAGGCGGTGTATTGTTTGCCGACTTCGCCTCAGATTTAGGTTCTGGTGATACTGTATTAGGAGATCCGGCAGGTGTACGGGATAAACCAGGTTATGGTTTTGGTTATGGGGCGGGAGTGCGATTAAATTCACCACTAGGCTTAATTCGGGCTGACTATGGCATTAACGACCAAGGAGAAAGCAAAGTGCATCTGGGAATTGGGCAGCGATTTTAATTTGAGTTTAGGCGTTGCTGAGAGGTGATATCCAAAAAATAAATTAAATATGCGTTATCCAGAACCTTTGTAGAGACGTAGCAGTGCTGTGTCTCTACATTCTTTTTAGCTCATATCTCTATTAGCGATCGCCTTTGAAAATGACTTTTATAAATTGGCCAATTTATTACACAATATTTAATAGTATATAAATTTCAATAATCAAAGAAAAAAAGCTATTGTCACGTTTTCACGAGACATTAATTTTTTAATAGCGCTAGTCATGCAGAATATAAAAAAAGATTATAAGTAATAGCATGGAAAAAAGTGTTATTAATGCCAGCCTTTCTACTCAAAACCTAACCTTTCGTCCAGGTGATACTCCTGTATCATTTGAGGTAACTGTCAATAATGACAGCGATCGCTTCGTCAATTTTCAGATAGAAATTACTGCGGCAGGAGAAATCCGCAACACAGGATATCGCTGGTATAGACTCGAACCAGAGGTAGCGGCAGCCAAGCCACCGGGCAGTAGTACCATCTTCCAAGTGTTCGTATTCAATACACCTATGCCAGGATTTGTTGGTACTGTCAACCTGATGGTAAACATTTTTTCACCGCAATTAGCACAACAGTCCAGACTTGTGCTACGCCTGAAAATCGAGCGAGACAACAGACCAACACATTTAAGTGTAGAATTACCTGTACGAGAGTTCCAAGTTTATCCCCGCAATTCTGTCGATATACCAGTACGGGTGCGGAACTTGGGGCAACAACCAACTGAGGTAATGCTGCGTTTTGCAGGCGTCGATCCGTCTTGGCTGGCTGGCAGTGCAGAACGCCGATTACCTTTAGATCCGGGTGGTTTAGCAGAAGCTACATTCCAATGCCAACCTCCTTCTGTAGTGCAAGCGCCCAGTCAAAATTACCCTTTTACTATTGAAGCTGTTAGCAATAATGGTTATCCAACTAATGCTGGAGGCAACGTTGAAGTTTTGCCAGTGGGTTTTATAGACTTTACTACCACCGAAAAACACCTGAAAATTCCGAGTAAATCGGCATGGTTGCCTGACTGGAAATCTAATACAGCTTCCTTTGAATTACTATTTAAAAATGCTAGCAATCTCAACCAGCAAATTAATGTGCAGGTACAGGGTAGAGACTGGCGAAAATGTAGTTTTAAAAAGCTTCCTGAAACCGCCAATCTTCATCTAGGAGAGACAAGTAAAGTTATCCTTGAAGTTAAAACAAAACGCCCTTGGGTAGGAATTGGGAAAACTCTATTATTAGAGGCTAAATCAGAATTATCCGACCAACGTTTAGGAAGTACAGACCCAGCCACGCAGACATTAGAAGTAGAGACTCTGCCAATTATACCTTTATGGCTACAATTGGCTGCGATCGCACTATTAGCCGCACTCCTAACATTAATCCTGCAACCAACAGGAGTAATGCATACCCGTTCTGTCAACTCAGTCCGTTTTAGTGGCATTGGTTTATCTGTGGTCAGTGGCTCAGATGATTGCACCTTAAGACTTTGGAGAATTGGTGCTGATAGCCTAGACCCTGATGATACAGTAAAATATTCTGGGCAACCCCTTGCTTGCGACCAAGCACAACAGCCTAAAGGCTTGATGGCGATTACTGATGATGCTGTAGAAGTCTTGCGCTTCATGCCATTACAAAATAATCGCGCTGCTGTTGGTTTAGATAATGGTGTAATTGAACTTAGAGATGTCCCATCAGGTGCCAAGATTAGCCAACTTCAAGACCTTAAAGATCCTAAAGCAAAAGGCGATCGCGTTTTTGACCTAGCTTTCACCTCAAACTCACTTAACTTATTCAGTGGGTATGGCAGTGGTAAAGTCAGACTATGGTCAAGACCAGCACCTAACAGCGATTTTCTGCCAGAACCCCAAGTTATTGACGTACAAAGTAGATTGAAACTCTCAGGTTTCCAAGTCCGGGCATTAAATCTCAGCCCAGATGCAAAAACTCTAGTAATTGCTGGAAACTTTAAGCGTTTTATATTGTGGCAGTGGAATCAAACTCAATCTAATAAACAATTCCCAAGTTTATCGGTGCAAAATCTAGAAAAACTAGACCCATTAGTTGGGCCTGAAGATTATATTTGGGGATTAGCTTTTGTTCCTGACTCAACAGGAAAAATCCTCGCAACTTCTGATTCTGCGGGATTTATTACCATTTGGGATTTAAATCAGTGTCAAACTATCAAAAATCCGAATCCGCTAGAAAAAGTAAATGAACTTAATTGTTTACAACTAGACCGTTGGCCAGCATCAAAAACTTCTGTGCGGACTCTAGCATTTAGTGACGATGGTAGTCTTTTAGTAAGTGGTGGCGATGATGGACGAGTCGTAGTTTGGTACTTAACTCCCGAACATAAGCTTGACAAAACAAGAGCAGCAGAAGGTAAAACAATTTACCAAAGCTCTAAAAAAATCAATAGTATCGACTTGAAAACCAATCAAGGAACCATGATTGTCAGTGGTGGTGAAGATTTTCAGGTCAAATTACACCGCATCAAATAAGGGAATCAATGACATGCAAGCTAAATTCAATCCACTGCAAGTTATTATCAACCCACCTGGAATTCAATTTGGGATGCCAGGAGATACCATTGAACTTTATATTGTTGTAATAAATCAGGGAAATCAAAGTGCGGTTATTGACTTATATTTTGTTTTTGATGAAGTATTTCAAAATTTAACTGGTTGGTCTAGTTCTCCCAGAGAAAGTTTAGCATTAGCTCCAGGGCAAAATAGCGACGAAGTCAGATTTGAGTTTCAAATCGCCGCAAATGCTCTCCCAGGAACCTATGACTATACACTAGTCGTAGATTCTCCTCTACATTATCCCCAAGATACTCCCATAACTTTCGCAAACCAAATTAAGGTTCTGCTAAAAGAACAGACTGCAATTCGGGTGAACGACCCGACATTTTCCATCAGACCTAACACCAACCCCAACAAACCGTTAATTTTCAATCCTAGTGAGCCTTTGCAAGTAGAGGTAATAGTTGACAATCGCTCTTATCTCGTAGATAGATTCCGCTTGAGTTGTCCAGATTTAGACGATGATTGGTTCACAATTAATTATCCTGCGACTGGATTTGAGGGGCCAGGATTAGTGTCTGATGTGACTGCATTAGAACTCAATCCTGGTACTCAAGGTCAAATATTGTTGAAATTTCACCCACCTAGAGATACCCTTGCCGGAAGCTATTCGCCGACAATCCGCTTGTATTCAGAAAACTCTCCAGATTTAGTACTGCTGGATTTGGTGTATATCCAAATTCCGACAAATTATCGCTTAGATGTAGAACTTAATACCATTTTGGGACAAGTTAGCCGTAGTCTTGGCAAGTACGAGTTATCACTAGCTAACCAAGGCAATATTGTCCGCGAACTGATATTAAACTTAAAAAGTCGAGACGAAGAAGAACTATATACTTACAAATTTGATCCCACTGAAGTCAGATTATTACCTAATAGAAGTGCTGTGGCTAATTTGACGGTCAAACCCAAACCTTGGTGGCGACGACCGTGGTTTGGTGCAGGGCTAGCGATCAACTTTCAACTCAACATCAAAGACCAACAAAATTTACCCCTACCGAACACACTACCTCAAGGAACTTTGGTATGGAAACCCCGCCCTTGGTGGCAATTTCTTCTGTTAATTTTGGCAATTTTGGGGTTATTAGGAGGGATAGGATTTATCATTTGGCGAATTTTAAACCCCGATCCTTTGAGATTAGAAAATTTTAGTGCAAATGACTCTCAAATTACTGAAGGTGATGAGGTAGCCTTAAACTGGGAAATTCATCAATATAAACAGTTAAAAAAGTTAGTTTTGACGGCTAAAGGTTCCCAACCTATTCAGCCGATTACTTATGACTTTAGCAATGGCATTCCTGAAACACTGGGTAAAGGAAGTGCTAATGAAATCCCTCCTTGTCAGGTACAAGATAAACAAGAGTTAATTTGTAGCAACGTCAAAACTGGAGTGAAAACAAAAGGTAATTACACTTTTGAATTACAAGCCATTTATCGCAATGGTATACAAATATTTTCCCGAACTAACCAAGTAGTAGCGCAAACTACCCAAGTAGAAATTGCAGAAAAACCAATTGCATCAGTAATTAATTTTCAGCTAGATAAACCCCAGTATACAAAAGGTGAAAATATTCTTTTTAGTTGGACAATTGCACGTCCATTATTGCTGTCACAACTACAGGTTGTTGGCAACGCAGATGATGGTACATCTTATGGTGGACTAGTTACTTACAAATTTAATCAAGGCAATATTACAGACCCTAAACTTAAAAAACTATGTATACAACAAAATCAACAACTGCAATGTAAAAATATTCCTTTATTAGCAAATAAAGTGGGAAGTTTTACATTTGAAATCAAAGCTGTTTCTAACAATGGAAGCGACAAAATTAGTTCTAAAAAAGCTGAATCAAAAATTTCAATATTACCCAAACCATTTAAAATTGTCTATTTCAAAATTAACGGTAGCGAACAACCAAATTTGGTTCTCAATGAAGGAACATCTGCTATTTTGAGTTGGAGAGTAGAGGGAGAAAATATTCAGGTTAAACTTCTACCATACGGCAATGACGTTCCAGCAGTTGGTTCAACCAAGTTTCCAGTAAATCAAGCCTTCCCCGCTCAAATCGGGCTGCTAGTCAATGATATATCTGGTAAGCAACAACCCCAGCAAAGAGGATTTGCAATCACAGTCCTCAAAAAAGTAGTGCCTACTCCTATACCTAGCTTTAACCCAATTCCACCTACTCTGCCACCTAGCAATAGCCCATTTAAGACTCCCTTACCTCAGAGGTAACTTTTTGGGCAATATGAAAAGCAGAGATATATGAAAGTTGCAGACTGCCTCCAAAATCATCTTCTATACAACGCCTCAATCCTAAAAATAAAGATTCTTTAGTTTCTGGATCTAATTTTATGTATGGCGAGTAAGTGTTCAAAAGTGTTAAATATTCATCGACAGTGTAGGTTAATTCTGATATAACTTGTCCTGTTCTCAAGTTTTGGAATTGCCCCGAATCAATGGACATATTTCCTAATTGTCTCAAGATATATTTTTGAGTTTTTTGGTCTTCATATCGGTCAAGAGATGGAGTATGTAGTTGATAGACTTGCGATAAACTTTGGTATATTTCGTAGCTGGGTTGAAGTTCCTTATTCCACAATAAAATTAGGTTGCTATTTTCTTTTAGAGCATTTGCTGCTTTTGGATATCCAACCTCTGGTGATATCCAATGAAAAGAACTCGCTGCTAAAACGGCATCAAATTCAAGTGCCTTGAGTTCCCACTCTTCAAAGGATGTGTTCTGTATCTCTACATTGGAATAGGGTTGACAATTTTGTTGAGCTAACCGGAAAAAATCTGGATTGGGTTCTAAGCAGATTATAGAGCAACCCAATTGAGCGATCGCTACTGTTGCAGTTCCAGGCCCACATCCTACTTCTAGAATTTTTGAGTTAGTGGAGAGTTGAGCAAGTTCCACAACTTGGTGAATTAAATCTTGAGGATAGCGTGGTCTTGCCTGATTGTAAGCTTCCGCGGCTGGAGAATACCAATGTTTGCGCTGTTCTAGGTCTGTGCTGGAGTAGCTGATTATTGTTTGTTTTAAATCTTTCATAATCTATTCAATTCCTGCAAAGAGCGTAAAACTTTGTCTATCGTAGCTTTTGCTAGCTCAATTTCTAGTTTTATGAAAAGCTCGGCGTCTGCGCCCATTTTCAAGTTGAGGTTTTCGCAACGGTACTACCTCAGCTTCGCTACTCTCACGTGCTACCCGAATCAGCAACCCAGCAGCTATTAAGCTAGCAATCATGGAATTGCCACCATAACTAAACATCGGTAAAGGTAAGCCAGTAGTCGGTAGAGAACCTGTAGCAACACCAATGTGGAGCAATGATTGTCCCACCATCAAAGTCGTCACACCGATCGCTACTAATCTATGTACTATATTTTTAGCCTTCAGTGCCACAACTAATCCGAGAGTAGCGAATGTAGCTAAAAGTACCAACAACACCATACTGCCAACAAAGCCAAACTCTTCAGCGAACACCGCAAAAATAAAATCGGTATCTTGAATTGGTAAATAAAACAGCTTTTGTTGAGAAAGCCCATATCCAGCTCCCCAAGTTTTCCCAGAACCCACAGCTAGTAGACTTTGCACCAACTGGTAGCCATCTCCTGTAGCATCCGCCCAAGGATTGAGGAATGACATCACCCGCTTACGCTGATACTCTTTAATACTAATACTGAGTATTGCCAACATCACTCCGCCAATTGCTGTTCCTCCCAAGTACTTGTAAGGTAAGCCTGCTGCAAGAGCAATTAGCCAGATAGTCATGCCGCAAAGTGCCGTTGTACTCAAGTTCGGCTGGGCAAGAATTCCTAAAAGTACCAAACCAAAAACGCCCAACCAAGCGAAGCGAACCCGCCAACTAATTCGTTCCCATTGACCAAAAAGCCGCGCACTTTGCAGCACCAAAAAAGGTTTAATTAGTTCTGAGGGTTGAATCGGAATTGGCCCGATCGCAATCCAACGCGCTGCATCAAAAGCTTTTCTTCCCAATCCTGGGATCAGTGTGACAAAAATTAACCCTAAAAACAGCAACAAAAACCAATGGGATAGTCCCAAAATTTTCTGCAACGGCGAATTAACAATAATATTGAATCCAATTAAGGAAACTAAGACCCAAAGCAGTTGACGTTTAAAGTAGTACAAACCATCATTATGACGAGCATCAGCGACAGGATATGATGCTGAAAATAGCATGATCAAGCCGACGAACAGCCAAATCAAGGTTAACCAGCGCAAGAACCGCGCTTCTAATGCCCAGTTGGAGACTGAACTATCAAAAATTGGAATCAGGTGGCGTAGATTCACGATCGGTACAGGTAAAAAGTTAGAAATTAGGAGTTAAAAATAAAACTCATAAATCATAACTTATAACTCATAAGTAGGCTTTACAACCATAAATATTAGAGTTGTTAACTTCAATACACCACTAGTTCAATATTTCTGACAAATTGCCATCTCTACACTGTAAAATAAAGTACTATTTTATACTCAAATTTCAGGTTTCTATAGTTAAAAGCGATCGCTCGAAAATTGACTGAAAGTGTTCTAAAAGTTTTTTGTAGTATCAATTCTCAACAAAAAAGAGGTCTTTCTCGACCTCTTACCAATTTCCTAAAATAATATTCTATTTACAGAATTACGACAAGCCAGTATTAGCGCCTTGCTTACCAGTTGCTAGTTCCACCTTGATGATTGTGCCGCCTGCTTTTTGAATGCGTTGCTGTTCGCGGAACCAGTTTTCATAAGGAACTAGCTTAGTGAAGTAAGTATTTTGCAGTTCGCGTTGCGTACGAATTCGGGTTTGGCTAGGAACTAGAGCAGTAATTTTAAACAAACGGGACATATTTTGAAAATCTCCTGTATACTTTGCGAAAACTTTTTTATCTCAAAATCTTGAGTGCAAATCTTTTAATCATTCAAAGGCTGGAAATCAAACATCAATACTAGACCACCAACACTCATCACTGATAATTTACCAAGATAAGCAATATAACGTTCTAGCACTCACGGCTGATTTCCAGACCTTAATAAAGCCGCACCTAAATTCTTAAGCGCAAACTAGTTCTTAGCTTAAGCCAGAGGAGATATAGTCTAAGTAAACGCCCATTTCCTTACCAGCATCAGAACCTACCAAGCTGGCGGTTACTTCTTTGATTGCTTGGATAGCTTGCACGGTAGCACCGACGGGAACGCCCAAGGAATTGTAGGTTTCCTTCAAGCCATTGAGCACACGCTCGTCTAGGATGGAAGGATCGCCAGCCAACATAGCGTAGGTAGCGTAGCGGAGGTAATAATCCAAATCACGGATGCAAGCAGCATAGCGGCGGGTGGTGTACATGTTGCCGCCGGGACGGGTGATGTCAGAGTATAGCAAAGATTTTGCTACAGCTTCTTTGACGATCGCAGCAGCGTTAGCGCTGATGGTGCTAGCAGCACGTACCCGTAGTTCGCCAGTAGAGAAGTAGCCTTTTAGCTTTTCTAAAGCAGAAGAGTCAAGGTATTTGCCTTGAACGTCTGCGGAGTTAATGACAGCGGTAATTGCGTCTTGAGCCATGTTGTTAATTCCTTATTTCCAACCGTATTGCAATACTTCTGTTTAAGTAGGTAAACAGCTTTACCCTATCCTAGAAGGGCACCAACTAGGTAGTCGAAGTAGCCAGCAGCTTCACTAGCTTCATCACCAGAGAGCAGTGACGCAGAGCCATTCTTCAGCCCGCGGATACCTTCAGCAACACCATCGATAGGAGTTCCCAAGGACTTGTACAGTTCACGGGCACCAATAACACCAATTTCTTCGATGGGGGTGACATCACCAGCAACGATACCGTAGGTAACGAGGCGGAGGTAATAATCTAGGTCACGCAGACAAGTAGCAGTCAATTCTTGACCGTAAGCGTTACCACCAGGAGACACAACATCAGGACGCTTTTGGAACAGTTGATCGCCAGCTTGCTTAACAAGCCGTTCGCGATTTTCTGATAAAACTTGAGCAATCCGCACCCGGCGCTCACCACTTGTAACAAAAGACTTGATCCGATCTAACTCACCAGGGCTGAGGTAGCGAGCTTCTGCATCAGCATTCACGATAGCTTTCGTGACGATACTCATTAATGGATTCCTCCAATACGAATGAAACCAGGATTTGATTAAACTGGTGCGACTTTGAGTTTGGTTTATTGAGTTTGTTTTTTCGTCCTTTTAGACACAACAATTTTACAACTGCTACGGCTAAAAAAATACGAGTTTGCTTGAGTCAACATAAGTACACAAGCTTTCAAACGCAGTTACCTTCCGCAAAACATTTTCCGGCATTCTGTTGAGCATTTATGACTGCTCTTAATACTTTGTAATATTGCTTTTCAGAATTTGCTGTTCTAACTGCAATCTGAGAGCGGTATTACGAAAGGTTAAGAAGGGGACAGAGGATAGGTTACAGGGAATAGGGAACAGTAAATAATCTGTACCCTATTCCCTATTTTCGACTCCTACTCCTTAATCAACCGCAACACTGCCGAGGTAGTTACCTGCTGGCAGAGATGGGAAGCGGTTGTAAGGCACAACATCTTCACCGAAGTAGCGGTTATATTCTGGACTTTCGACTATTGCTTCTACAACGGCTGACAAACCACTATCGACTAGCAGCTTGTTATATTGGCCAATTTCTTCCTGAGTTGCGGGTGTACGCCCCAACAGATGACGGAAGAGGAACTCAATGGTCTTGGTATGAGGATAAGGTGATAAGAAGCGCTGGCGATAGATTTGGGAACTAGCTAGTTCACGCACAAACTCCCGCACGGAAATTTCACCATTTTGGAGTTTGCTATCTAGGTCAGTGCGACGGAAATTATCGGGCACTTCACCGCTAAATACATCCAACACTTGACGATAAATGGCATTGATTGCCTGTTGTTTTTCGCTTTGGTTGGTGTTTTCTGTTAGACGGTAAATACGTGCATGTTTACGCACACTCTGTTCCAAGGATTGTCCGCTAGCATCGTTGTAGGAACGACCCAGTTCAGCAAAGGATGGCTGACCATTTGTTTGGGCTGCGATATCTGCGATCGCCTGTGCCAAAAGCGGTGTATCGTTACTAACTCCGACACGGGCTTGTACTGGCTTAAAGCTTGGTACAACCACGTCATCGTTTTGCTTGGTCAGCTGGTTGTAAAGCTTCTCTGTATTCGGGAAGTTTGCCGCTGGCAGGGTCGGGAAGCGGCGGTAAGGAACCGTATCTTCACCAAACACCTGATTATATTCCACACTATCTACTAAAGCACCAATAAAGGCACGAATACCTTGAGTAGCCAAAATTTGGTTATACTTGCGGATTTCTGCTTGGTCTAGTGGCGCACGTCCCAAGAAGTGTTTGGTTCCTAACTCAATCACTTTGGTATTGGGGTAAGGTGTGTAGAACTCTTTCAGGTAGAGGTTAGAGTAACCCAAACCTTCAATAAATTCCTTCACGCTAATTTCGCCATTCCCCAGCTTGCTTTCCCATTTGCTAAATTCGTTTTTGGCGATGTATGGTGCAATATCCCGCTCAAAAATCTGACGATAGGCAGCGCTGATCAAAGTTTTGATTGCAACCTTGTCAGTAGTATTCGCCACCAATTTGAAGATTTTGGTTTGTTCCCGTTGCTTGCTAACACCTTGGTTAATGCGGAACTGAATATCTGGTTCTGACCGCTTTTCTGTCACTGTACCCAGTGTCACAAAGCTTGGTGTTACCTCCTTCTGGATTTTCGCGGCAATATCATCACGAATGCTACCAACACGTAATTGTCGCCCTGCTATACCACCAGGAGTCAGATACCGTTCGTAAGGAATTGTATCTTCACCAAAGGCTTCGCTGTATTCTACGCTGTTAATAATGGCATCAACCACCGCGTAAAAGCCCTGTTTTGAAGCAATATCAAAGTACTTGTTGATTTCTTGACGACCATAAGTCGGACGACCCAACAAGCGGCGGTGAATATACTCGATCGCTTTACAAACATACAGCGATGACCAGTACAGATTGCGGAAGACATCCGACTTAGCCAAAGCACGGATAAATTCCCGTACTGAGATGTCACCATTTTCCAGCTTGATTTCTAATACCTTCGGGCGCTGACCTTCGTAGACATCGCGACCAAAAACTTGCAGGTAAGCAGCTCTAATTACTGCTTGCGTGGAGCTTTCGGAGTATCTGATACTAGAACTTTTGGGAGCCTTTTTACCTCTAGTACCAGGCAGTTGGTCTAATTTGAACACCTTGGGGCCAAGGGTACCAGGAGCTTCACCCCGCGCTTTGGGATTACTATTTTGGTTATTAATCCCTGCTCCTTGGTGAATCAGGATGCGTTTGGTATCCTTGCTAAAAGGAGCCGGACTGGTACTGGGGTTGCGAGTTTCTTTCGGGAAAATCGCCCCAAACTGAATTTCCAAGGGGTCGTTACCAGAACCGTAGGGATGTTGATCTGGTAGCGGTTGCTCGTAAGCCGCAAATGTGGTGATGAACTGAGGAATCTTGCGGAAAGGCGCACTGTAGTTAAACAGGTCTTGCTGAGGCCCCCAGTTGCGACATTCTTGTGCTTCTTGACCTAGACCCCGCAGGTAGGGTACTGTTTCTTCGCCAAAATAATCGCCGTATTCAGCAGAATCTACTAAGGCATCTACCAAAGCTGGTAGACCACCATTAGAAATAATCGAGAAGTATTTTTGTACTTCTTCTCGGCTACTTGGGCCCCGTCCCAGAATGTGACGGAAAGCTAGTTCGATGACTCGGCTGTTAATAAAAGGCTGGTAAAACTGTTTTTGGTAAAGGGGAGATTTAGCTAAACGACGGACAAACTCTTTCATCGAGATGTCGCCATTCTTCACCTTGGATTCTAGGTCAGATATGGACAAACTATAAGCACGGCTAATGTCGCGCTCAAAGATTTGTCGATAGGCCGCTTTAACGACCTCATTTTTTTCGCTACTGGATAACCCAGTCTTCATTACAAATTTGGGACGACGTTCTGAGGCATTGAAGTAGATTTGCGGCAATTCTAACCCTTGCTGGTCGCTAGAAGGGCGTTGGCGCAGTTTATTTGAAGGTGTGGCTGCTTTGAATTCTGTTAACAAAACATCCATATACTGAGACACAATTTCTGTACCCTCAGCATCGTTGCGGAAAAATGAAAGTGCCCCAGCTTTAATTTCTTGTAAAGCTACTAGCGTGGCTTCTCCAGAGCAGGCATTTTCAATGATTTCCCGCAAACCCCTTGTATTCACCGCTATGATGTTGGGGTCGCCAGCAACGATCGCATAAGTAGCGTAGCGCAAGAACCAGGATAAATCCCGCAAGCTCTTGGCCATATTGCTTGGGCCATATCGAGCAATGTTAATTGGTCTGAAACCTGGAGGTGTCGGGCCGCTGGGGGATGAGTTAAATATTGAGCGTAAATTTTCTAGGAACCCGCCACGACTTTCAACGTAGGTTACAGTTCCTAGTTGCATCCCTTGTTGAACATTAGCACCAGCAACAGCACTAACAGGTACTATTTCTACTTCTCTGGGCTTTTCTAAAAAAGCCATTGGCGAACCACCAACAAAAATCCGGTTGGCAGCTCGAGACACAATAATCTCGGCATTGTCCGTCAACGTCTGAGAAATTTCTAGACGTTTTGCACCAGATGCAAAATAACTTGCCAGTTCATTTAGTTCACCACTTCCCAAGAAACGGTCTTGCTGCTCCGCTTGGGTAATTGTGGATACAGTTAGGGTTTGATATAGTTGCGGACGCGCAACCGAGCTTCCACCACTCGCCTTAACACTCATCGGATTTGTAAAACTCCCATCATAAGCGTTTATATGTTAAGTCTGGATTGTTTTGAGGCTTGACACATCGGCGTGTCCATGCTTTATAAGCTTGAGAGTTTTGCCTGCAAAACTGCCAGTAAATTAACCCAGTTAGCTTTTAGATTAAAACGTTTTGCGTTCTCAAGGCGGATTTATTAAGAAGTATGTAGAACCTATATCTTATATTGTCTCCAGTCTTAAAAGTGCATACCCCAATTTGTCTGAGATTAAGTCTAAGTTTTGTAACTAAGTAGTCGGTTGGGAACTGTCTGCTGATTTCTTTTTTATTTAAACGCATAAGCACTTCGCCTTTTTGCAGGGTAAAGGCACAGAGGGAAAGGCAGAGGCACGCAAAGAATTGGCTATGCATTAATTAAAGGTTGCACTTAGTCACCGGACAGTGGTTATTCGTCGATACTAAGTTGTTTTTGCTACCAGTAAAAGAATATTAAAACTGACACTATAGGGAAAAGAATTTTTAATTTGTGGTAGTTTAATCTGGAAATAGTCAGTATTAGGATTAAGGGTAAATGTTAAGAACAAAAGTTGTAAATTTAACTAGTGATTCAATGTTACCCATCTGCGATCGCAATTATTTTCGCTGTCACTTCGGCAAATACGCTTCTAAAGAAAATATCAACACCGTTGTCAAGTGAGCAAAGACTAGACCTAAAATACCAACTCTGGTATACAACACTGAAGCCCACGATTACGACGATACAAATAAAATGTATAAACTTATACTTTTGTATTCATGTTACTTCTTAAAAAGGGATAGTGACTAAATGAAAACATAACTGTTAGTGGTAGCGATCACTTTAAATTCACTACAAAAAATGTTAATGCAGTGAAACTGTTACAAGATATTTTAATTTTAAATATTGCCAATGATTTTCATAGAACCAGCATATATCGCCAAAATTGGACGTGACCAGTTTGAGCGCAGACAAATGTTTGCTTACATCGCTACTGAGGTATGAGGTAGGTACTCAAATGTCCTTGAATAACTTGCAATAGTTCATAGATAATATCAAATATTGCCAAACCAATCAATGTGATGTTTAATTAATCTTGTTCTGAAATTTAATATTTTATAATGATAACGCGACGTAAATTTATAGCTTTAATTCCTGGTTTTGTAGTAGCTAGTACTAGCAGCATACTTGTAAGTTTAAATCCCAAAAAATATTTAACTAATCGGAAACGAAGTTTACCCTTTTTCTTAGGATGGTACGACAATATTAATAATATTGATGTACCAATCAAAGCATCTTCTAAAGGAATTGACTTATTAATGCCCTATGTTGAAAAAGAAGGCAAGGCAAAAATCCAGGCATTTTTGGATGCTTCTAAAAAAACACCAATAAAAATTCTGCTTGAGATTCCTCGTCCTTTAATCGAATCAGAAAATATTTCAGGAGTAAAAGACTTTATTCGTACTTATAAAAACCATCCTTCCGTTTATGCTTGGTATCTTTATGATGAACCAGAAATAAAAAAACCTAGACCAATTTCTCCAAATTTGTTAAAAAAGGTATACAAAGCTATTAAGGAAGAAGATAAGTCAAAGCCAGTGGCATTAGTGTTTACCAAAATTGAAAAAATTGAACCTTACAGCGATGCAATGGATATACTAATGTGGGATTGTTATCCTTGTAAATATGGAGTTGTAGAATTTCAATGGGTATCATTTTACCGAAAAGCACTTTACGATGTCATTTCCCTTGCTGATGTTAAAAACAAAAAGTTTTGGAACGTAATACAAGCTTATAAAGGAAATCAGACTGATTTCCGATTACCAACAAAGTTAGAATTTCGCTATATGTTTTATTTATCAGTCCTTACAGGGGCTGATGGGCTGCTATTTTGGATACACTATCTCTCTTCACCTTCCTGGAATGAGTCAGTTTTGTATCCTACTATTAAAGAATTCCGAGATTACATTCCTGCAATCGTTAGAGGAGAAGATTTAAGTAATCCGGTACAAGTAAACAACCTAAATATAGAAGTTAAATTATTTCCTATTCCTAATACTACAAAATTTTTAATTATAGCTGTTAATCACACTTCCACTCAAATAAATTTCGTAGTAAAACTGACTCATAGTTTAGCCGGCAAAATAGTTACTTTTAATGAAAAAACTATTAATAACTTATTTAATAATGCAAGTTTCAGTACTCGTTTAAATCCTTATGAAGTAAAGTTGTATCAAGTCAGATAAGTTAATAAGCTTAGTAATTAAATATAAAACATCTAAATTCTTCAAACTTCTTATCCCGTATCTCTTAACTCCGAGAAGTAGGGATGAAGAAGTTTGAGCTATATGGCGTAGTTAAGTCTATCTTATGTTTAATTGCGTTGTTCCACTCAGAGATACAGTATGATAAACATTTTTTACGGAGATTAAATAAATATGATATTAAACCAATTTTTATGATAATAATTAATACTTATAGTTTGAATATAATTAAATATAAACTTTCGATTTTTATTTAACTAAAAATCCGCCAGCATTTTGATTAAAATTGCTTTCTTTTTTAAATTTCTTGTATCCCCAAACTTGCATTTGATAGGGAAGAATGCGAAATAGTAAAGACATTACTTTAAGAATATTTAATTTTAGTGAAAGAGTATTGTATTGATATCGTGCTTTAATTTGCTGTCCTAAAGCCGCAGACCTTCTACTGATAACGCCTGTATTTCTATAATAAAGTAAAGGTTCAGATAAATTTGAAATACCAACTCTCAATTTCAATGCTCTTGCCCACAATTCTAAATCACATTCAGAACGAAATTCCATGTTATAAAGTCCTGTTTTAGCAAAAACGCTACTTCTAAACATCACAGATGGATGTATCAACGGATTTTGATAATGAAACAGTGCATGTATCTCTTTATTACATACAGGCATTATCCTAATTGAGCAATTTTCTCTTGGAAATTCATCCTCAAAGACATAAGCGTAAGTACCTAAGATGTCAATATCTAAGTTATTTTCTAAAAAATCTATTTGTTTACTTAATCGCTCTGGATGTGCAATGTCATCAGAGTCCATTCTTGCGTAGTATGTAGATGAAGAGTTTAATATGGAGATATTAAGTGCATGAGCTAAACCCATGTTTTGAGAAATTAAGAGGTGTTTTATATGAGGATAAGTTGCAGTATATTCATTAACAGTTTCCTCCAAAGTTTTTGAAACCAAACCATCTTGAATTAAATGAATTTCCTTTGCTAATACACTTTGCCATAAAATAGAATCAATAGCAGCACGAAGATGTGCAATATTGCTACCTTGGTAAAAAGGAATACCCACTGTAATACTTGGCTGTACGTTGCTAGAAAATGTAGGTATTGTATTCGACATGGATGTATTTTACCTCTGTATATTTCAAAAAAAAATGTGTTTATAAAATTTCTTGCAAGGTTTTTGAAAGATAAGCTTCTGAATGATTTTCTTTGAAGTATCTTATTGCTTCCCAATAGCGGGTTTCATAATCATTGATGTCCATACTAAATACATCATGGATACATTTTGACATTGAGCTTTTGTCATTAAAATCAGTAAAAAAAACAAAACTTAGACCTTTTAAATATGAGAAAGTGGGGATATCATTAATAATTAAAAGCTTTCCATAACTCAAAGCTTCTGTCACTACACCACTTTGAGTTGAGAATGAGTAGGGAATCACAACAAAGTGGCTTAAACCAAGTAAGAAACTTTTAGCACTGTTTGAAATGAAGCCAGGAAATCTAATTATTAGTTTTTCGTCGTAGTTTACTTGTATATTCCTCTCACTTCCAGCCCAAATAAATCTCGCTTGTTTTGGATAATTTTTGTTAATTATACTTGCTAGAAATAAAAATCCTTGAGGGTTTTTATCTCTATCTGCTCGACCTAACAATAAAAAAGTTTTTTCCTTATCCCAACTATACTTTAGTTGTGCTAAATTGTTTTGTAAAATCTCTTCTGGTAGAGAAATAAATGATAAGTTTAACTTGTAAAGTTTATCATTATTAACGAAGTCTTTTGCTTTCAAAAACGCTTCATTGCTAGGCAATAATATCTTATCTGCTATATAACCAAAGACTAAATGATATAAAAATACAATATATGCTTTGAAAGGGTTAATTCTTCCTTTTTCAAATTTAGGTTCATGCATTAAATAAGAAACTTCTAAGTTTTTACTGAAAAATTTACTAATTATTTTTAAAACTAAAGCTAATACTAAATAATCTAACTGGATTAAAAAGAAAAATACTGATATTCTTTCTTGCTTATTTATACTCACTAACTGTTTGATTAATAACCAACTTTCTTGCATATTGACGGAATACAAGTATTTTACAGAATAACTAGCTACATTAGAAACAGTGTTTAATGTCATTGCTTTGTAAAAAGATTCTGAGCAATGATGCACTCTGGGATTTTTCGGTCTAAAAAGATATATTATATGCATAATTAACAAATGGATGAAAACGCGGTTATTTCAAAAATAAATATTTGAGATGAATTATTAGGAAATCTTCGCTAATGTAATATTTGATTTATTCATGTTTTGATGCAAAAGGGGAGTCAATTTTGAGATAGGTTTTAAGTAAAATTAATGTATTTAAAATGTTAATTATCAATTGTTCATGTATTTTATTAGCGTAAATCAAACGTATTTGTGAATGTTCGCTAATTCTTTTTTGAGTTTGGCTAGAAATACCTCCAGGTTCGCGTATTGATATTACTGTAGGTAAATAAAAGATTGTTATATTTTTGAGCATTCGCAGAAATAACTCGTAATCCATAGAAATTTTTAGAGATTCATTGTATTTGTAATTCTTATGTAGAGAAGTTTCACAGAAAAACCCCTGGTGTGGTAAAAACATAAAATATTTTAGAAATTTTGATGAAAGTTGTGGCGGACGATAAAATATGGTTTCTCCAGTAAAACTTGTAGTGACGGTAACACCAATAGCACATTTCCATTTATGTTGTATATAGCTTTGCACAACTTCAGAAATCACTGTTTTGGAAAAGAATACATCTCCCGCATTTAAGAAGAAAATTAAATCCCCATTACTTTTTTGTAAACCTTTATTAAATGCGCTAGATATCCCATTATCTAGTTCTGACAAATAAATATAATTTTTAGAATGGGTATATGAATCTAAAAACTCTTTACTTCCATCAGAAGAATCTCCGTCAATAACAATATGCTCTATTATTTTATAGTCTTGTTCTTTGACTGATTGTAAGGTTTTTTGTAATCCTTGATAATTATTTTTGGATATCGTCACTATTGATACTTGGTAATTGTTCATATTAGTTATGATTAATTAGATTTAATACAAACTGATAAAAAAGGTAAAAATATTCACTGATTGGTGTAGTTAGCGGTTCACCATTCCAAAAAGTTAGGTAGCTTTGAGGAAGTGTGATACTAATAAAAAAGTAAATCATCCTGAAAACAATTGCCAATATAAATATAAAAGTATCATAGCTATAGGCACCATCAAGTTTGTCTGAAGAAAGAGCGATAATATAAAAAAAACCAGGGATGCAAAAAAAGATACTGGTAATTCTTAAATTAAATCCATATGTCAAAGACCCAAAATAAAGTAAGAAAAGCAAAAAGAATGTTGTAATCCATCTTATATATCTTCTATTTGTTTTGCTATATACTCTATTTATTTTGTTTATATCAGTTCTCAAGATAAATATAGAGATAATAATATAATCAAGAATAGGACGTATTTGATTTTTAATTTTATCTCCAAAACTGTAGTCATCACCGCCACCGCCATAAATATCAATTCTCTGAGATACAGAACCATCAAAAGATGATAATGAAATTGTTAAATCTAGCAGTGATTTCATTATTACTGATGAAAATAAAAGTATTGCTCCAAAACAAATAATAATACTAAATCTATTATTCAAATATTTAGAAAAGGATTTGAATGGATTTAATGCATTAATAAATTTATACTTGAATAGTCCAGGTAATATGCCAAAAATATACATTAAAGAAGATTTGTGTGTCCAATAGCCGACATATATACAAAGGCAAGCAATCACAAAATTATCAACATAAATAGCAGGTATTATAAATATCCATGAATAAATTTGTCTCATCCAAAAGAGTTGAAAATAGTATCCTTGAGTCGTTACATTAATTAATATGATTAATGGATAAAAATCGGGCATAAATAGCATAGAGAAAACGGTGAAAGCCGTATTCATGCTCAAAGATTGAAGGAATAAAAAACTCAGTTGACTAGGCCCTATTAATACACTCAAATATTTAGGCAAGATGAAAGAGACTGGTTCTAATTCGATATCTGGAATAGTCAACCCTGTTTCTTTCTGAAGCGAAGAATAAATATCAAGATATACAATTGTATCTTGAAATGGCTCAAAGCTGGCTATATATGTAGTAATTGTAAATAAAACTAGTAAGATTGTAAATATATTAAGTATACGTTTTTGGTTTCCGACTATTTTATTTTGGGAAATATTAATTTGGCAATATACGAGTAGAAAAACTACACCTAATAACGGAATGATAGCCCAAATAGCTAGACCAAATATCAAAATAAAATTTTTAAAATTGCCAAACAAAGAAAAAACTTTATGTATTGAATGGATTTGATTTTTTTCTGGTATGAATTTAAGAAGCATAATTTTTAGATTATAAGTGCAACATTATCATCTCTATAGACTCAAAACCCTTGCACTTTCTCTGGGAGGTTACTAAATGAATTTGATGAGACTCTGTTACGAAGCTAGTATTTATCAAGCTGCGTGAATTATAAATCCATAGTGGGGCTTTTTCAGCAAGCCCTATATAGTTACTCACTTTTTTTGTATATTCATTGCTTCCTTATAAACCGCAACGTACTGCTGTGCGATCCGAACTGGATCAAACATATATTCTGCATGACGACGGGCTGCTAAACTAAGAGATTTACTTTCCTTTTGTTGTTGTAGAACCCATTGAATTCCTGTTGCTAAATCTTGTGCTTCGTATGGTTGTGCCAAATAGCCTGACACTCTATGCTGAATTAAATCAGGCATTCCTCCAATTTTGAAAGCAACAGTAGGAGTACCACAAGCTATTGCCTCAACAACTGTATTCGGTAAGTTATCTTGTCTAGAAGGTGCAACAAAGACATCAGCAGCAGAATAGAGTAGAGCCAGAGAAATATCATCAGCAAGATGTCCTGTATATCGAAGTGGGAAACCCAATTTAGGAACTTGTGGCGGACGTGACTGTCCAAAAATTACTATTTCAATTTCTATATCTTTTGACTTTTGATTTTCCAGAAAACTGGTAGCTTGTAATAATAAATCAATACCTTTGCGAGGATCGTTAGTTCCACCCAAGGCACCAAATAAAATTAACGATCGCTGTTGAGGTAAATTCAAAAGCTGTCGTGCTAATGTTTTTTCAATCGGGCGAAAGCTATCTAAATCTAAGGGATATGGTATGACTGAGACGGGACAATCTGCCATCAATGCACTATTGCGAACGCAATCTGCTAGCCAGTTACTAGGACACACAATATGAAAAGGATATTTCCAGTGACGCTGTTTGCGTTCCCAAGTCCAACGATTTAAATCGAAACCAGACTCGTCTTGGGGACGATTGTCTGCTCGATAACCCTCACGCCAGCGAGCATTAAGTCCATCGTTTGTATAGTGCTCTGCTCCACAAAATGCCCACATATCGTGAAATGTCCACACTATTGGTTTACGAATCTGACCAATTTCACTAATGGATAAAGTCTCTGCACCTACCCAATGAAGATTTATCACATCTGCATCAGAGGTATGGAAAGATTTTACCCAATTAGAAGGAAGAATCCCCGCTGAAAAACGCGTTGGATCGGAACTTTTGATGGTTTTTTTGGCTAATAAACCAATCCCTGTACGAATTTCTGTTGTTATTCTTCCGATTTTTAATGAATTACCTCTAACTGTTGGATCGTCAGAAATTTTTGACAAAACTTGCATTCGAGAGTCTATTTCTGCCTGTAATAGACAACGATGAATCCGGTAAGCTGCACGAGCAGCACCTCCAGATAAATCAGAATAACTAGTATGAATAATTTGCATAAATAGATTCAATGATTAAACATTAACAGCTCGACAAATTATTTGAAATTTTTGAATGTTTTTCTGAGTTTTCTCTGGACACGTCTCAACAAACTTGACATATAAACATTTTCTCTTGTAAAGCGATCGGCTTGGCGATCTGGAATCGTGAAGGGCGGATGTTGTAATGGAAATTGCATAGGTTGTGTCGGAACATTAGAGCGTGGATCGCCTCGATCTGTTGTATTGGTTCCATCCAGATCGAATCCCAGATTGCTAATCAAATTAACTGTGGGGATAATGCTCAAGGCATTTTGTAACCAGGAACAGAGCATCCATTGATAGTCCCAAGTGTCAAAACCATCATAGGTAGATTGGAATTGGTTTTGCCAAAATTGGACTTCTCTGGAATCTCTGAGAATGTCTTTTAGCCAACCCTCGTCACGAATAGTTGACCACTTTTTCATTTCTAGATCGTAATGTTGCCATGCCCTACGCCAAGTTGCCCATCCCCATGTTCGGGTATAAATTGAAAAGTAATAGCTATCCTGAGTCTGCCGATTTCTAGGATTGCCCAAGGGGGTATTATCTCCAGAAATTGTCATAACCCGCTCATCATGACGGTAATACCTCAATAATTCTTCGCAATAAGGAAAAAATGTCGGATGAGGTAAACAGTCGTCTTCCAAAAGAATAGCTTCTTCAACGATGTCAAATACCCAAGAAAAAGCAGTCGCTTCTCGCTGCTTCATCCCCATATTGATGTCAGAATAATTGGTTAAGACTTCGCAGGGCCAGTCTACGCGATCGATTATCGATCGCGTTTTTGCACATTTTTCGGACTCTCCTGTTCGATTTACACGAGGCCCATCCGCTGCAACTAAAAGCATCGGTGGACGTGCTTGGCGAATTGCCTCAAACACTTTTGCGGTTCTATCTGGGCGATTGAAAATGATGAACGCAACTGGAGTTTGCATTTTGACAATACCTTTCTTCCTGAAAGTTGATACAAGAGATGATGTGTTTTTACAGTGCGTAAATCCTAAAGTCGTAAAACAATAAACAAGTCTGGAAGCATTTTAATGACTGGAGGGACTATCTCAATTACTTTCCCCAATTGGGACTATTTAGTTTATTTAACTTCGATAAAATGACAGCGAACGTTTCAATCCCGCTTGGGTAGCAAAGTAAATAAAATATGCCATGACCTTTGGTGAGATACTGCATTTAAATGCCTCTTTTATTTGGGCGATCGCAGCAGATAAATCGCCAATCATCAGCATATTTTGGGCTGTTCTGAGAGCACAGATTGCCGAGTGTTTTTTATTGGCATCGATCAGGCGATCGACTGTTGATTGTGGCAGATAAGCAGGCAAATAAGACTGTGCAATTTCCAATCCACGGCGTACCTCTTGCATGTTTTTGCCTGTGCGCACAGTTTGTCCAGTATTAGATACAGAATGTAGTCGATAAATAGCTAGTGGCTCAACTTCGTACCATACAGGGTATTGTGCGGCAATTCGCACCCACATTTCCCAGTCTTCATAATAAAAACAAAACCGATGGTCAAAACTACCTAACTTTTCATATACTTGTCGGCGAACGACAATCGAGGGAGTTTGAATATATTGTTTAACTATAATTTTTTCCAACCAATTATCAATTGTGCCGCTTTGAGGTTGTAATATCTCAGAAAAGTGTCGCCAGTGCCCTGTCTCATCCATAAAGATGTGACGACAGAAAGCGGCTCCTATTTCCGGCTGAGTATCAAATGTTTGTTGCATCTTGCGATAAAAGCCTTCCCGAACGCAATCGTCACCATGCAAAAGATGGATGAGTTTGCCACGCGATCGCTCTAAGCAGGTGGTAAAGTTCTTAACATGTCCAACATTTTCTGGCTGGCGATAAAAACTAACGCGATCGCCAGCTAATTCTTTAACAATAGCTTCAGGATCGTCCTTGGTGGAGTGGTCATCAACCACCTCTATTTGCATTATCTCTGGTCCTGGGTCTTGTGATAACACACTCGTCAGTGTTTCACGCAGATAGTTTGCACAGTTGTAAGTGGGAATCATCACTGACCATAAAGGTCGTGGTTCTCCATCGGGCACAGGTTGAATAACAGATCGAAAAGGGTATAGCTCATTCATAATAATTGACTTTTTGTCAGTTCAGGTGTTCAGTTAATTTGTTTTTTTATTGCTGTAATTAAATAATTTTTTCAAGTCATTGTGAAAAACTATTTGTCAATTAGTGCTTGACAGATCGCTAGGTTTATACTGAGTATGTCTAAATATGAATTTCACAATTTTTTTTATATTCCTCGTAAAAGATTGAGCAACATCTGGAAAAAATTGCAATAAGTAAAACATTCGTGGGTGCTGATAAGGCCATAATGCTTTATTTAAAGCTTGCCAAATCTCAGTATCCTGGTATCCTTGTTCGCACAAATATTTCTCTAACCAAGTCAAGAAAGTTAAGTGGGTAGGATTTGGTTTGAGTGGATTGTATTCTCCTAAAGCTTGTGCAACATAACAGGAGCTTTTTGGGTGTTGTCGATACCTATCCCAACAGCCACTTTCTACAAAAACAGATGCTTTGACACAGACTTTGGCAAAGAAGGCTTTATCTTCAAACAGTCCTCGAAAGGACTCCTCAAAGCCACCGACATCTTGAACGAGTTTGCGACGAATGAGAACGCCGCAGATGCCTGGTGTTTCGGCTTTGCCTTTCAAAAACAATTTGAGCAGTGTTGGCGGTTTTAGCAGGGTATCAGGTTTTACACCCAGAGTTCGTTGGCAATCGTGCTTCGCATCTTCAGGATTACCCGTCCAGCCAAACCACGTCAGAGTGGAGCCATAAACCATACCTGCTTCAGGGTGAGCTTCTAATATCGCTACCTGCTTCTCCAGTTTTTGTGGCAACCAGATATCATCTGCATCTAATAAAGCAATATATTCACCTTTTGCATGGCGAATTCCCAGATTGCGCGTTGCACTCATACCGCGATTTTGATGACCTTCATGCTCCAAATAGCGCACTTTGTCAGGGTATTGTTGGGCATATCGCAACGCAATGGCTGTACTTTCGTCGGCTGAACCGTCATCTACTAGTAAAAGTTCCCAATTGTCATAGGTTTGAGCAAAAATGCTTTCTATAGCTTCTATAAAGAAATTTTCAACAGCGTTCAAAAAGATGATGATGCAGGAAACTAACGGTTTCTTATTCATCTGTTCAACCATAGAACCACCTCGCTAATTGCTTGGCAAATTCTTCCCCATTCCAGTTTTCAATTCCGAAGCGAGGCAATTGAAAACTGTTGCTCTGTCGCCAGACTATGTCTTTAGTTGTAGTGCAAGCACAGTCAAATCCAATAGTTTGAGCCAATTCAAGGGTTTGTTGAGTGTAATTACCAAATGGATAGGAAAAACTTGTTATGGGACGATTGAGCATCTCCTCTAAAGTAGCTTTGCTTTGCTGGATTTCATATCTTTGTAATTCTGTTGATTGTGCTGAAAGAAATGGATGGGTAACTGTGTGAGCGCCAATTTCTACTAAATCTCCTTGCCCCAAAACACACACCTCTTCGGGTAAAAGGGAGCGGTGAGTCTTGCGTACAGTAGATTTGGCATTAGCCCAAATTACTAACTCGTCTAGAGCTTTTAAACATTCCCGTTCTGGTAAAGGTAGTAATACTTGCCAAATTGAGTAATAGAAAGACATTCGAGAACCGGGTTTAGCTTCCCAATATTTACAGATGCGATCGCTTTGATAGTCTTGTTGAGTATAATTGGCAGCTTGACCCAGTTCCCAGTGACAAAGGCTACCATTAATATTCAGAGAAAGTTTCTCCGGTAATTTACCCTGTCGCAAAAGTAGCCGTTCTAATTCATCCCACCAAAACTCACGCTCCCTTCCAATGTAGCCAGTACTCACGAAAATATTTGCTGGTATACCATAGCGTTCTAGTAGGGGTTTGGCATGATGGAGATTGTCTGCATAACCGTCATCAAAGGTGACAACCACTGCTCGATCTGGAATGTTGCCATCTCGATGTGCTTGCGCGAATTGCTTCAGGCTAAGAGGTTGGTAATATTTTTGTAAAACTTCTAGTTGCTCGGCGAAATTTTGGGGAGTTACGCACAGACTCCAGGGGTCTAATTCTACCTCAGCGACGCGATGGTACATCAAAATCAGCCCCTTAGAGGATGCTAAATTTTTCTGGAGCCGTCGAATCATTCGCTGCAATTTGTCACTTCCAGGTATTTTCATTCCATCACCTCATATCAGGTTTTACTGCTCTAACGGTGATAGTTACCTCGTAGCTACGGTCATGATAATCTAGCTTTCCCTTGGGTATATCTTGAACTACCAATCCTTGAAGAAAAGCTGTGGCTGCCAAAGCATTTCCGTGGGTTTCGACTTGAATATTCTCTTTAGGGAAAACCTCCTCAAACAGTCGCTGTGCAGATACGGCTGTAAAATTCCAACACCAGCAATGGTTCCATTCCCGATCTTTGAGTGGTGTGATTCCTGGAAACGTAGCCAGAACAACACCTCCTGGTTTCATAATTCTGTAGGTTGTTAAGAGCGCTAGTCGCACTTCGTAAATTAGCTGAAGCGTCTGAACCAGTATAAAGCAGTCAAATGTATTTGATGGTATATGTTCTGCATCTGTTAGGTCTGCGATGATTGTTGCATTGGGGTTATCTTGAATATGCAATACATCGCTTTTAGTAACGCGATCGCCTCCAAATTGCTGAGTATAATAGTTATCTCCAATTTCTAATACGTGCCCATGAATATCATTTGAATGGCGACCCAAAAAATTCTCAATATAGTAGCGGTCAATTGGTTTTCCTCGTTCAAAACCCCAACCTGAATTTATAGGTTTTAAGCTTTGCAAAGTACCCAGGCGTACCTTATTATATTGAGACTTTAGCCAGTGGTGGTTAGGAGATGGTAATATCTTTTGAACGATTAGTTTTAACTGTTTTTTGTTCATCATAAAAAATTATTTTTTTAATGAGTATGGCTTTTTTAAAGAAGAACTATATGCCCAACAGTTCTGCATAACTCCAATTTGCATAAACACGGACACCACGTTCTAAAGATAAAAAATCGGTTATTCCTAAACTTCCTAATTTTGTAACATCAGCTTGCCAATTAATGGGGGTTCCAACAGGAACTATTCCATCAAACTCAACACTACCCTTGTAGTCTAAGGATTTAAACACCATCTCCGCTAATTCTGAGATTGTAACTTCTCTTCCACTTGCAAAATTATATGTTTCTCCTTGCATTGGTGCAGAAGTTGCTACTACTAATAAAGCTTTGGCAATGTCGAGTACATGAATAAAATCACGGCTTTCTTTGCCAGTTCCTTGTAATTTAACTATAGGTTGATAAATTGCTTGTCGGCAAATATCCCAAAGGACTTGACGGCGTAAACCAGGGCCATAAGCAGAAAAGATTCGTACACTTGCAGTTGGTAAATCATAAACTTTGCTAAATTCTAAACATAGTTGTTCGCTTTGTAACTTATGAAATCCATAAGGAGAAATGGGGTTACAGCGTTGAGTTTCTCCAATAGGTAATGACTCTGGATTTCCATAAATAGCTGCACTAGAAAGAAAAATAAATCGACATCTAGGAGCATTAATTCGCAACGCATTTAAAATTTCAAAAGTTAAAGTTGTGTTAGATTGAAAGTCAATATCTGGTTCAATAATCGATAAGCCAACAGAGGCACGCCCTGCACAATGAATGCAAATGTTAGGAGAATATTCCTTTAATAAGTTATTTAAAGAGGGGTCGGGTAATTTGAGACGATGATAGGCTGTTAAGTTGTGAAGGGGAGCATTTTCAGGAGGCGAATTATCAACGCCTATTACCGACCAACCTTGCTCTGAGAAATACCGAGCAACGTAACGACCAATAAATCCCGCTACCCCAGTAACTAAAACTGATTGATGGAAAGTAGTCATTTTGGTTATGTTGTAATAACTAGTGTTTGAAAATTTTTATAAATTGAGATAAATGAATTTTGATAACTATCTCAATATTTAAAGTTAAATATTTACATATCTAAAACAGTTTTTGTCCACCAATCTTTTCGAGTATTAGCAAAATTAAAAGCATCTTCTAAGATTCGGTTACTTAATTGCTCTAAGACTTCTTTTCTCGATAAAGTATCACAAATATAAGCTGCTGCTTCGTTAGGGCTATTAATATCTAAAATTGGCAACCCAGATAAATACGGTAATGCTTTCAGACAAGGCTCAGTTGCAAAGAAAGGAATTCCATAAGAAACACATTCAACTAATTTCATTTTCACTGAAAAATCATTATCAATAGGACATATAAAAATATCGGAAGTTTGAAACAAAAGCTCAAGCTGTTCTTTAGGAATAAAACCAGGAATATGAACGTTACTTTCTATAGTCCAATCTTTAGGCATATTAGAGAAATCTGTACCAGTAATCACAATTTTTATTTTATTATTTAGTCTTAATAATCTCGGAGATAGTTCACAGATTAACCATTTTACAGCTAAGAAATTGAAATAGAAATTAATATTACCAGCAAAGAAAACTGTCTTGGAATTTGTATAACGCCAGCCGCCGAGTTTAGGCGGAAGTATTTGTGAATTTATCGATGCTTTTTCATTACCTAGTAAATATTTTGGAATATCTGCTTCGGACATAAATATACATTTATCAGCCAATTCACAGACTTTTTTCTCAAAATTCTTTAGTCTTAAATAACTAATAAAAATACTAAGTTTAGATTTGTAATTGAACCAATTATGGGGAGCAAGAGCCTTAAAAAATTCTGCTTCTTTATCAGTTGCAAGATATATCTTTTTTTGTTTAAGTTTAAGGAAATTTTTAAACCATAAAATACTATATAGTTGTTCAACAATAACAACTTGAATCGAGAGTTGTTCGCAGAGTTCAGTTAAATATTCAGAAATATGTTTTGCTCGATCCCAATTGTAATACGTTACATTCTGAAAGCTAAAAGTCGAGTGTAATTTATACACTAATTTTTTATATACTTTTACTACTTCTTTTAAGACATTTTCTTTTTTTTCAGAAGGACTTAATCGAGTAGTTAAATAATATTTAACTTGAAGTTTTTCTAATTGTACTCTAGTTTCTAATTGACTACTTTCGTTACAAGTAACAGCAACATAAAGGTTGATATCTTCTATCTGAGATAATTGATAAATATCATTTAAAAGTGCCATTCCACAACCATTATTAGGGTCTAAAGGATAACTTGTGAAATAAAGAACATTTTGCTTTTCCATACCTTTTTTATCTATCTTGTATCAAAATGAATGTCTTTTATTCGTCTTAAATAAACATCAGACTATCTCTATTAATCTCTCATTGCAAAACTTTTATCTGTTGCAATTGAGATTTGAATCGGCGATTGGCGCTGAGAATGCTTGAAAGGTACAGGTTACTAGACCGTCACATGTTATGCCAAACTCTTCAGATGGAAGTTCAACCACCTCTATTTCAAATGCTGACTCAATAAAATCAAAGATAGTATTAAATGAAGAATCGGAAAGCCAAAGACCAATGACATAAGTACCTGATTTTAAATGTAGCTTTTCAATGTTTAATTTAACTATATTTTCTCCCTGCTGAAGGGATATTATTTGTCCAAGTGATACAATATCCGCATTTACTAATTTTATACCGAACTGGTTATAGACAACAACTGCAAGACTTCCAATATTTCTTGAGGAATCTGATTCAATTTTCAGTAGAAATTCAAGTTCACCATTTGAATAAGCATTAAAAGAAATATCTTTTCTTGAACTACTATATTGAACAGCGGTAAAACGAGCTTGTCCATTGCCATTTCGATGTGCATCGCTTAAATTTATCCATTTTTTGGGGAAAGCTTGATAAGAATAATAGTTACTAGATAAATATTGAGTTATCACGCTGTTTGTATTCCCGTAATTAACTAGCTGCCCCTTATTTAGTAACAAACATTTAGAACATAGCCGTTGAATTGCTTCAATATTATGACTTACAAATAGAACTGTTCGAGCTCGATCGTTGGATACTTCCTGCATTTTGCCAAGACATTTTTTCTGAAAATTTGCATCTCCAACTGCTAAAACTTCATCCACAATCAAAACATCTGGCTCTAAATGTGCTGCAACTGAAAATGCAAGGCGTACATACATCCCAGAGGAGTAGCGTTTAACAGGCGTATCTAAAAACTTTTCAATCTCTGCAAAATCAACAATTTCATCAAACTTGCGTTTGATCTGTTCCCGACTCATGCCCAAAATCGCCCCATTGAGGTAAATATTTTCCCGCCCTGTCAACTCAGGATGAAAACCCGTCCCCACCTCTAGCAAACTCGCCACTCGCCCCGTAATCTCAATACTGCCATGAGTGGGTTCCGTAATCCGGCTCAATAGCTTCAGTAATGTCGATTTTCCCGCTCCATTCCGCCCAAGAATTCCCACCCGATCGCCTTGCTTAATCTCAAACGACAGATCCTTGACTGCCCAAAATTCCTCACGATTCGAGTTTTGCGTTTTGTGTTTTGCGTTTTGATTAAAGGGGTTCAACGTCTTCGCGATCGATTTTGCCCCGTCCGCCATCACATCGCGCAACGCCTTATAGCGATATCCCTCCTGCTGATGGCTCAACACATAGCTCTTACTTAAGTTCTCAACCTTAACCACCGTATCTGCCATATATTCTCCAACCTCTGCTAACAACTCCTGAAACGCTGTGTCTAAATAATGTCCGCAAACTTGCGCTCCATCCGACGGAAATAGTAAATTCCAGTAATCAGCACTAATATCACTAACGCCACCGACAAGAGAAATCCTGGTAAATAAATGTCAAAATTTTTACCCAAAATTGCCCATCGGAAACCATCAATTACACCCACCATAGGATTTAATGAGTAAAGCAGTCGCCACTGTTGCGGCACCACACTACTACTAAAACCCACCGGCGAAATATATAGTCCAAACTGCACAATAAACGGCACAATATATCGGAAATCCCGATATTCCACGTTTAATGCCGCCAGCCATAACCCCGACCCCATTGCTGCTGCAAATGCGATCGCAATAAACAACGGCAGCGTTAAAATTCGCCAATCCGGCACAAAGTTATACCACGCCATAAATCCCAATAGGATGATTGCAGAAATCATAAAATCGACAAAACTTACAATCACCGCACTCGTTGGCACAATCAAACGCGGAAAATAAACCTTAGAAATTAAATTAGAATTACTAATTAAGCTATTACTACACTCACTCAAGGCATTGGAAAAGAACTGCCAAGGTAGCATCGCGGAAAACACCACAATCGGGTAAGGCGCTCCTGCCGACGGAGCCTTGAGTAAAACACCAAATACAACCGTAAACACAACTGTCGTTAAAAAAGGTCGTAGCAATGCCCAAGACAGCCCGATCGCCGTTTGCTTATAGCGCACCAAGATGTCTCGCCAAGCCAAGAAGTAAAACAACTCCCGATACTTCCAGATATCCTGCCAGTACTGCTGCTCAGTTTGCCCTGCCTTAATCACTAATTTCTGCCGAGGCTCGAGCGTCTGTTTTCTAATCATGAAAATACACCTATCCCACCCAGAGTTAACTTATAGTCAAGTCAATAAATAAACTTCATCAAGCTCTTAATCCCAGGCAAATTTATCTGACTCAAAGCAGACCTTTTTCCACCATCAGATCCCCTAGAGTGATAGTAATCAGACTTCTTTTCAGCAGTAACCCCATTTACCACCATTCCTAAAACATGCGATCGCGCTTGCTCTAGCATCAGTTTCGTACTCTTAGCAACAGCACGGTCAAGCACTCCAGGATGTACAACTAGCAATATCCCATCTGCCATCTTGCCTAGCATGAGTGCATCACCAAACAAACTCAAGGCAGGAGTATCAATAATCACACAATCATAGTCTTTGACTGCCTCTTGAATTAACAAAGCCATACGCTGCGAATCTAGCAATGCTGCGGGTTTTGCTAGGATTGTCCCAGCCGTTAATAAATCCAAGTTAACTAATACTTCTTGAGTGGCGTTGCGAAACTCTGCTTGACCAACTAAAACATTACTTAGTCCGACTGGGTTAGATAATTTCCAGATTTCCTGTTGGGAGGAGTGACGCATATCCGCATCTACCAATAGGATTCTGCGGCCCAGATGTGCCTGAGTTACTGCCAAATTTGCAGCTACAAATGATTTACCTTCACCTGAAGCTGAACTAACTACGGCAATTACTTTTAATGGTCGATCGGAGATAGTAAAATCCAGGTTTGTCTGAAGCATCTCAAAGGCTGAACTTGCTCCTGAATATGGATTATCTTTGACTGCTAGTTCAACTAGACCTTCCCCACTGTTTTTAGCTTTTCGATCGAAGTGAGGAATCGTACCGAGTAAAGAATAACCTAATAACTGCTGGGCTTGCTCAAGAGTTTTCAGGGATCGATCCATAGATTCTAAGATCGAAGCTACGCCTACACCCAGCAAAATTCCCAAAAATCCACCCAGTGCTAGCTGAAAGGCAATTTTGGAAGGAATAGCTTTTTGAGGAATTAAAGCCGCAGATATTACCCTGGCATTACCGACATTCTGATTTACTACTACATCGACTTCTTGCGATCGCTTTAGCAGTTCTTCATAAGTAGATGTAGCAACTTGCAACTGTCGCTCTAACTGCTCCTGTTTTTCTTGCAGTTGCGGTAAAACACTCAATCGTCTTTGAGAAAGTGTGTATGCATTCTGCAAAACCGTAATTCGGTTAGCTAATGCCGAACGTTCTACATCCGACTGTACCAGTTGGGCCACTAAGGTCTGCTTGAGTTCTCCCATCCCTAAATTCTCGGCTGGTACAGATTTTTCTCTATCTGCATTCTCAAAAATTCGCGTCTCTAGCTGCTTTTTGAGGGCTGCTTCTTTTGCTAACAAATTAACGATCGTCGGATGTTTGTCTGTATAACGAGTCTTTTCTACTGCTAACTGGTTTTGCACCTGTTGGTATTGTGTTAATACTTCCTGCACAGCTTTTGATTGACTTAAATTCCCCATATCCACAGCCTGCTGCGAATTCAATCTCAATTGACGTTGCAGAAGTTTTGAGCGAGTCTCAGCATCCGTTAAATTTGCCTGGGCTTGGGTAATCTGGTCTGATAAGTTTGCGAGTTTGTCCACTCCTTTTGTTGCTTCTTGCTCTAAAGCGATTACCCGATTTCCTTCTTTAAATCGACGCAAAGCTGCTTCCGATCTAGCTACCCTTGCTTCAACTTCAGGCAATTGCTTGCGTAAAAACTTCTTTGCCACTGTCGCTTGGGCTTGGTTAACGTGAATATTGTTCTCCAGGTAATATCTCATCAGCGAATTCACAACATCTGCGGCTTCTTTTGGATTGCTGCTGCTGTACGAAATCGCCAAAATATCTGTACCCCGGACACTTTTAATTTTGACTTGTTTGAGAAATTCATTTATTTCCAAGGGTGTTCCTTGCTTATCTACCAACCTGAGACTAGCAATAGTTTTCTCAACTATTGGATTAGAACGAATGACCTCTGCTTCTGTATCCAACGGACTGTTGATTTCAGTCACACTTCTCAACTCCCCAACTTGTGCCGAGGGATTTGTCAGCGAAGAAACGCGGTCAGTTTTACTGAAAAGCAACTTACCTTCTGCTTCATAAATTGGTTTTTGCTTGATAGCATTTAAAGTTGAAAGCCCAAAAATAGAGGCAGTCACCGCAGCTATAATTAGCCAACGCCTTTTCAGAAGTAGCGAGTATTGCTGCAAATCTAAGGAGTTTTGGTCTTCTTGGTTAGAGGGCATGGAGTATGTTACGAATACCTGAAATTGTTTTTACTAATTTTGCTTCACAATTTTGGTAGTCCAAGATAGCCATTTGGACATAATTAGGATTAATTACTAATTATTTGTATAAAAAATCATAATAAAAGCATCCGTATTTTTTAAAATGTTTGCTTTTTATTAGATTTCCTTAGATTTATCCCAGAAATATTATCTGAATGTCAAGGTGTTTTTAGTTTTTTTTTCTAAAATTTTAAATTACATTAAAAAGCATTTATTTTAACTCATTAAGTAGAAAAGCATAAATATTTATAGTTGAGGTCGAGCAGGAGGTAGAAGGCAAGATATAAGAGGGAAGAAGCTTTTAGCCTCATTTATCTTGGTTAACATGATTATGTTTTTTTTCACCCACTTACTTCTTTGGTATTAATTTAATAACAGCATTTCAACAGCTTACATAAGCTTTTTCTTTATTTTGTTACTTTATGAACAGCTACTTTAACAGCAAATATATGCTAATCAAAAAATTAAATATAAAGTTCAGATTGACTACACTCATGGCATAATGCAAATGTCAAAAGAACAACCTTGAAGCCGTAGTGTAGTTCGTACAGCCAATGCAAGTTAAGATGTATCTCCTACAGATATGCTATACCGACGCACAGATAGTTCCCCTCCTAGTTTGTAATACATAATCTCCAATTTTTTTGACAAACAGAGCAGACAAAATTTCTTATTTTTGTATGCTTTGGCACAAGACGGCTAGTCTTTAATATTCCCTTATTTGACTCGGTTGCTGGTTTTAACGAAAAAACCGATATCAGGATACTGAAGAATAATAAAAACCAATGACTTCCACAAGTTATGTCAGTTTACCTATCAATACTAGGCTGCCAAATATAGTCCGCAGCCTACCGATATTGCTCTTGTTAGGGGATATTTTTGGGTTGCTAATTTGTTTAGCGATCGCACAATGGTTGCGTTTAGATCAACCCTTACATTGGCTAAATCCGTTACCTTATACATTTGTCTGCATGATACTTGCAGCACTTTATTTAGCAGATGCTTACCATCCAGATCGGCAAATTTCAGGTTTAAGAGCGCCCGCTCGAATTATTATTTGTAGCATTGCGATCGCCTTCTTGATTTCTGCTCTGATTTACTTGTCAGATATTGCCAAATACAACCCGATATCGTGGCGGAGTATCTTCTTACCTAGCTTAGGAATCTTTACTATCTGGGCAATAATATTACGCGTGATGGCGGTGAGATGGGTGCGATCGCACGCTCTGAAAAGCCGTTGGTTAATACTAGGAGGCGGGGATAATGCCATCAAATTTACACAAAAATTGCTAGAACTTAATCCTTTAGGAAAGCTAACTGTTCTAGCAGAGGAAAACCAAAAAACCATAGACTTACCAAAAATAAATCTGAGTTATCAGGGAAGCTTGAGCGATTTGTCGCAATGGAGTCAAGAATCCTGGTCTGGGGTTATAGTGACAGCGCAGATAAACTTTTCTAAGTCTCAAGCACAACAGTTAATGCAGATGCGGTTGCGAGGCATTCCGGTTTATACATTGCCAGATGTTTACGAAACATTTTGGTATAAACTACCTTCGTCGCTGTTACAAGATAAATGGTTGGCTTTTAGTGATGGTTTTAACCTAATGCCTGGTTACTTCAGTATGAAACTGAAGCGAGTTATCGATCTCATCTTGATCCTCTTTTTACTAGTATTAGTTGCACCACTTCTGTTATTGGTTGCATTACTAGTTAAGCTAGATAGCCCTGGCCCAGTATTTTACAGTCAGCAGCGAAGTGGGTTATACGGTAAACCATTTAGAGTTTATAAATTTCGCTCCATGTATCAGGATGCAGAAAAGTTGGGGGCGCAGTGGGCTAGTCAACGCGATCCACGAATCACCAGAGTCGGATACTGGCTACGTTTGTTACGTATTGATGAATTACCTCAAATATGGAACGTTTTACGGGGTGAAATGAGTCTGATTGGGCCTCGTCCAGAACGACCAGAATTTGATGTCAAACTCAAAGAAGCGATTCCCTACTATGAAGTTCGCCATTTGGTCAAACCTGGAATTACAGGCTGGGCACAGGTTATGTATCCCTATGGAGCATCTATAGAAGATGCTTACGAAAAGCTGTCATACGATCTGTACTACATCAAAAATTATTCCATTTGGTTGGATTTAGCGATCGCCTTCAAAACGATTCGAGTTGTTTTGTTAGGTAAAGGTAGATAAGGAAAAATAAATGACAAATAAAATATTGGTAACTGGCGGTGCTGGTTACATTGGCTCCCATGTAGTTCGCCAACTAGGGGAAGCTGGTTATGATGTCGTAGTCTACGACAACTGCTCTACAAGTTCACCAGCATCAGTACTACACGGGAAACTAATTATTGGTGATTTAGTAGACAGTGGGCATCTTTATCAAGTTTTTGCCCAGCATAAATTCAGCGCCGTCTTACACTTTGCCGCTAGTCTGATTGTTCCAGAATCAGTAGCTCATCCCCTCGACTACTACGCCAACAACACCCGCAACACCTTAAATTTGCTGCGCTGCTGTAGCGTTATGGGTGTTAACAAGTTCATTTTTTCCAGCACAGCCGCAGTCTATGGAGAAGTCAAAGAAAATCCTGTTACTGAGTCAAATCCTACACAGCCAATTAATCCTTACGGGCGTTCAAAGTTGATGAGTGAGTGGCTGATCCAGGACTATGCAGCAGTATCTTCATTAAACTACGTAATTTTACGTTACTTTAATGTCGCAGGTTCTGAACCGAGTGGACTATTGGGGCAAATGTCACCGAATGCCACACACTTGATTCGAGCTGCTTGTGATGCAGCACTCAAGCGCAAACCAGAAGTCCGAATTTTTGGTACTGATTTTCCTACGCCCGACGGAACCGCAATTCGAGACTATATCCATGTTGAAGATTTGGCGACTGCTCACTTAGATGCTTTGGATTACTTAGAAAAAGGAGGGGAAAGCCAAATATTCAATTGCGGTTATGGGCAAGGATACAGCGTGCGACAAGTTATTGAAAGAGTCAAGGCTATTTCTGGTGTAGATTTTCCCGTTATTGCTGCACCACGTCGTCCAGGCGATCCTGCCTGTGTTGCAGCTTGTGCTGATAAAATCCATAGGGTTCTGGGTTGGCAACCAAAACACAATGATTTAGACGAGATTATCAACACAACCATTGCTTGGGAAAAACACAAGAGTAACTTGGTAAGTCAAAGGCATATCAATATGGCATATGCATAATTAGAACTTGGCACCTAATTAACCTTGTTTTTGCAATTTAGATAACGTATTCGACGGCTCATATAGTGTCCCTATAACTGACTCAATCAAAAAATTTCTTAGAGGTTTTACTACACAAAACCGTCCCTCTTGGAATCGGATAAGCACAGACTTGGACTTTAATTCAACGCAGAGAGAGGTTCGTCGAACTTACGTTGACATAAGCATTATCTTTAAATAAAGGCACGCAATTACTGATGTTAAAGGCGGCGGATAGTTCAACATCTAACTCAAAACCTTTTTCAATCAACTCTTTACCCGAACTGAATTTTTTCAGGTACCCCAATAAATCTTGCTGGAAAGCCTGAAATATTGTCACAGCGACTTCGGCTTCTGGTGATAGACTGCCATCTAAATAACTGAGAATTGCCCCAGCACCAATTAAATCTTCAAATGCAGGGCGGAGGCTACCATGTTCTTTCCACCTCTCACCGGCAGGAATCACAGCAATTCGATCGCCATACTTTTGAGCAAACTGCGCCACAGCTTGGCAATTTCGCAAACAGCCAGCTAAAGTTGGTGTACTTCCTGTATGTAAAGTTAGGAAAGAACCGTTAGGTGATGGTAAAACTAATCTGGTTCCAGCAGAAATCTGAATCACCGATTTTGGCGAGAGAGAATATCCAGTTGTAGTCCAACGTTGTCTATGACTTGCCAACTCTGCTTGCACTGATTTGGCATAATCGATGGCTGATTCATCTTTGTATGCGTAGGGAAAAATTATCGCGCCGTTGTTAGTGGCAATTTCTACACAAGTAGAAAAAGAGAGAACATCAACTATCACAATTAGATCGCTGATAGGAGCTAGTTCAGCAACTCCTTGTGGCCCCCATTCACAGCGTAAATTAAACTCTGATTGGTTGTAAATCATTGGTGCGATCGCAAAAGACAATATGATAAAAATCAAACTACAAATTCACCAAGCCAGCGATCTTAATTTGTCTCAAGGCTAAATTGACCTAAATGTTATAATTAATATAAAACTTGAAATATCAAAATATTATGAATTTAGTTGTAAAAAGTACCTCTATAACAACTGTACCTAAGTTAACTTATGATGTGCTGATTGAAAATCAACAAGATGGCACAGTTAAAGCAACATTGTTAGGTTTACCAGATTGCCAAGGTTTAGGAAATACGGAAACGGAAGCAATAGAAAAAGTCAGGCAAAGTTTGCATACTCGATTAGAAGCAGCCAAAATTGTGACTTTAGAAATTGAAGCACCCAAAGTAGAAAACCCTTGGATTAAATTTGCGGGAATGCACAGAGATAACCCTCTTTTTGGTGAGGTACTCGAATACATAGAAGCTGAACGGAATCAAGTTGACTTAGACAATGAGACAAAATGAGTATTATGTGGATATTAGATACAGATCATTTGTCTTTATTTCAAAATAGTCATCCACTAGTCACGGAACGCATAAGCCAGCAGAATACTGAAAATTTAGCCATAACAGTGATTACATTTGAGGAGAAAGTTAAAGGATGGCTGAATGTTATCAACAAATATAATAATCAAGCTTCTAATACCAAATTAATATGAAGCTGCATAGAATAGAGCTTCCAAGATAAAGTTATAAGAAGAGACAGAAATTACCTGCTCAAATGTGAGTTGGTCGAAGATTTCTTGGATGCGCTCGCGTAAAGCTTGTAAAGAAGAGA
>NZ_JAVRBQ020000112.1:0-22924 GCF_034531215.2 Nostoc sp. ChiSLP03a | reverse complement strand
CCGAGCTTAACAAAATTGAGCGATGTTGGTCATGGTTAAAAAGCCGAATTCGTAAGCAAATAATTCAATTTGGCTGTCTGAGAGATGCGATGGAAGCTGTGCTTCACACAGCGGCTTAACCGCCTTGGCGGTTGCTATATATCCAAATGGTGAGCTTGATTTCCATGACTAAACCTGATTATCAAGCCATGTCAGATAATGAATTAAGAGATTGGGTTAGATATCATCCACAGGACACCGAAGCATTCCATATTTTAATGGACAGGTTAGACCAACGACCAAAAGTCATCACTCGCACTGATGAGGAATTTGAAATCGAGTTACAACGGCGTATTAGCCAAGCTAGTTGACAATAAATTAAAAAAGTTCGACGGCTCATGTAGTAACCGCCTAACTCTGGTAAATATTGAAACCTCTAAGAGGTTTTACTACGCAAAACCATCCCTCTCCGACTCAGAGAGGGACAGACTTGAACTTTAGTTCAAGGCAGGGGGAGGTTTATCGAACTAACGTCTTATTTAGGAAATGCTATAACGACAAGATTTTATGTGAGAACACTCACTCGCTACCCCCTCTCATGCTTCGCAGTACGACAACTAAGATGCCGATAAATCCGAGAATTGGCAGTGCGATCGCCCAAGTTGGTAATTGTTGAGATTGACCCTCTACTAAATCGCCATTGACATTTCGCAGGTTTCGTGTATTTTGCGTAGAGCCGCCTCCTGCCACAGTCACTTCAAATTTGAACTCAAAGGGTTTGAATCTTGCCCCAGAGACAGGTTTTCCATTTAGTTGCAACTCATAAAGACCTGGTTTGGGAAAGACAACTTCTGCACCTGGAATGCCTTGATAGCGTTCGGCTGCCACAGGTTTTAACTGTGGTTCTAATAACGGCGGCTCTCCGGTTGCATAAGGTTCGGCATAAACAGCCAACTGACAATTACACTGTGACAGAGGAATCACCTTTCCACCTCTGCGGGTAAGTGCAAACCAGGCTTGGCTTGGTTCTCCAGCACGGGGATTATCGTTTGGTTCAATATGGAGAGTGCCGCCAACATCTGAGGCTACTTCCACCTTATGAGCAAAAGCAGGGTAAAGATTAGTTATTGATATAACTAAGCAACTCAAGAATAATAAATACTTTATCGTTCCTTGATTTTTCCAGAAAATGCCTTTGAGGGGGTAACGCTTCTGTTTTTGACTCGTTGAAACGGAGCCAGAAAATAAAGATGATTTACCGCGATTTGGTTGGGGGAACATAAAACTTTTCTACGGCTAACTTTGACCAAAAAAAGCGCGAACGCACTAGCAAGACACTGAGAGTAATCATTACCATCAGTACTGCCGCCAATTTATTTCCCCAAGTTGATTGCAAGGAACCCAGGTAATGGGAACCAATCAACACAGTATGAATGGCATTCAAGAGCAAGGCTGGCACGCTCAATAGATGAATCTGTCGCCAACGCTTACCCAAAGATTTCTGCAACGATTCCCAACTTGTAAAAGCGGCGGGGGACATTAATACCAATGCTACAGCACCCGCAGCCATCCCCCACTGAAATTCTGGCGGCAGAAACGAAAAGGCGGCAAAATTCCATTGCAATGAGTGTTCTATCATGTGGAAGGTGTGAACCACAGAAAGCACAAAAGCTCCCACACCTAAGCCGCGACGGTAACGCAGTGGTGAAGCCCACAAGCCACTAATCGGACGCGCAATTAAGGCCAAAATTAAGCAGATTAAGGCGGCGTGTCCGGTGTAATCTACCATTGTGTCACCAGTCCGCAGCAAGGTGATAACGCCAATGGTGAGTGTTACCCAACCGCCTAATCGAAACAACTGACTGCGCCTGTCTTTACTTACCAAAGATGTGGAAACGCCTACACCTAGCATTGTGGGCAAGGTTCCCAAGCCAAAAGCCAGCATAGTAGCTGTACTCATCCATAAATTGCCAGTTTCAGCAGCTTTAATTTGGGCAGCATACAAAAAACCACAGGGCATTAAACCCCAAGTCATCCCCAAAAGCATTGGCGTCCACCATTTGGTTTTTAAGGAAAGCTTAACCATTCCGCTGCTGAGGCGATCGTGTAAACTACCTTGCAATAGGGGATGTAATACGGGAATACGCGGTAGTAAACCGGGTTTTAGTTGTCCTAAGCCAAACCAAATCAACATCACACCAGTCAGAATTGCCATCCAGCGCCGGAAGTCGCTGCCAACACCCGCTAGCTGTCCACCTTGCAGCAATACCGAACCTAGCGCCCCAATGCCAGCACCAACTAGAGCATAGCTCAACATCCGCCCCAGGTTTAGCAGGATATGAAATTTTAATTGCTGTTGCCAAGTATCGGGCTTTTCTAAGGTTAATGTCCGTCCCAAAGAGACTGTTTGTGGACTTTTCGGCTGATGAGACAGAGAAAATGCCACTGTTAGCGGGCCACACATCCCAAAGCAGTGTCCAAAACTTCCCAGGAACCCCAGGATTGCGATCAGCAACAAATCTACCATAAAAAAAGTTCCGAGTTCTGAGTTATGAGTCCTGAGTATCCGAATAAAGATTTTGAAGAAGTAATAAGAAATTTTTTCTTTTCTTCTTACTCAGTACTCAAAACTCCTCTAGTGCGGAACTGTAAGTGAAGTTGCGATCGCTGTCAAAAGACAAAGCGTCAAACTTGATGTTTTCTCTATTGAAGAAGAATTCAGAAGTCAGAATTCAGGAGCAAAGCCAAAGATGCTCCTAACTCCTGAATTCTGTTCAATAAATTAATTTTACTTATAATAAACCGTAAAAAAATAATACGAAATAATCTTTTTGGAAATGTTTTATGTTTTTATTTCCTAAGAATTACTACTAGCGATCGCTACATTGATAATGTTGTACCGAAAGCCAATAAACAATTTGCAAAAATTCATCCAAAAACAAAGTTATCTGCATATAGGGGTTTTTCTGGCAACTCTCTTGAGCATTATATTGTTCAGTTGGGTAGCACTTTCGCAGCAACCAGTTACCCTGAATCTGTTAATGACTGCCCCTGATGCCCAACCTTGGAGGCAGGGTTTGATTAGAGACTTCGAGGCTGAGAACCCAGGTATTCGCATTAACCTAGTTGAAGGGCCGAATGCCACAAATTTGCTCGAAGACCTGTATACCTCATCTTTTATCTTAGGTGAATCTCCGTATGACCTGATCAATATGGATGTGATCTGGACATCCAAGTTTGCTGCTGCTGGATGGTTGCTACCTTTAGGCGATCGCATTTCTAAAAAAGAGTTGGCAGCATTTTCACCCCAGGATGTAGAAGGGGGGCGTTATCAAAACCAGCTATACCGCATTCCAGTGCGTTCCGACGTGGGAATGCTCTACTACCGGGAAGATTTAATCAAACAAGCGGGATTGAAACCACCAGAAACTTTTGATGATTTGATCCGAATTTCCCAAGTTTTGCAGAAGAAAAAGCAGGTGAATTGGGGCTATGTTTGGCAGGGTCGCCAATATGAAGGACTTGTGGCAATGTTTGCAGAAATCCTTGATGGTTTTGGTGGCTTCTGGGTTAAACCCGACACCCTTGAAGTTGGACTAGATCGACCAGAAACATTAAAAGCCATTGAGTTTCTACGTAGTACCATCAGCGAAGGCGTTTCTCCGCCTGGAGTCACAACCTATCAAGAAGAAGACACCCGCCGTTTGTTTCAAAGTGGTCAAGTAGCGTTTTTACGCAGTTGGCCCTATGCATGGCCTCTAGCCCAAGCAGAAAATTCGCCAATCCGGGGCAAAATTGCGATTAAACCGATGGTTCATGCTCCTGGGAAGACGGGAGCGGCTTGTCTTGGGGGCTGGGGTTTAGGGATTGCGAAATCTTCTCAACATCCTGAAGAAGCTTGGAAAGCAATTCAGTATTTTACCAGTCGGGAAGCACAGCGCCGATTCATTTTCAGTGCAGGTTATGTGCCCAGTCGCCGGGAACTGTTTACAGACCCAGGGATTGTTTCTAAATACCCCCACTATCCGCAGTTATTAGAGGTCGTAGACAATGCAGTTTTACGTCCACCGATCGCCCAATATGCTCAAACATCAGATATTTTACAGCGTTATCTCAGCGCCGCCTTATCCGGTCGAATGAATCCTGAACGAGCAATGCAAGCTGCTGCTGCGGAAACACGCCGACTGCTGGCGGCAGGGGGCAGGAGGGCAGGGGACAGGGGAGCAGAGGGCAGAGGGCAGAGGGCAGAGGAGCAGGGGAGCAGGGGGAGAAGAATTACATAGCCAGTTCCCAATGACAAATGACAAATGACAAATGACAAATGACAAATGACAAATTTACATACACTAAGAAATCGAGAACAACAGACAGCGTGGATCTTACTAACACCAGCATTGCTGCTGTTGTTGTTTGTATTTGCCTACCCGATTTTGCGAGCATTTTGGTTAAGCGTATTTACTAGAAATTTGGGAACAGAGTTACAACCCGTATTCTCTGGTTTGGAAAATTATCTGCGGATGGCGGGGGATGGTCGTTTCTGGCAGAGTTTGTGGGCGACAACCGTGTTCACAACAGCATCAGTAATCTCAGAACTACTGCTAGGACTGGGGATTGCCTTAGTTCTCAATCAGGCGTTCGTTGGTCGGGGCATAGTGCGTACAACTGCCATTATTCCTTGGGCTTTGCCTACTGCTTTGATTGGTCTGGCGTGGGCTTGGATTTTTAACGACCAGTTTGGGGTTGTGAATGATATTTTGCTACGCTTGGGGCTGATTAAGACTGGGATTAATTGGTTAGGAGAGCCAACGTTGGCGACGATCGCAGTGGTTTTTGCTGATGTTTGGAAAACTACGCCGTTTATTAGTATCCTGTTGCTGGCTGGGTTGCAGTCGATATCAAAAGACCTCTATGAAGCTTACTCGGTTGATGGGGCAACTGCTTGGCAAAGTTTCCGCAATATTACCCTGCCATTACTGCTGCCGCAGATATTAATTGCAGTGCTATTTCGGTTTGCTCAAGCTTTCGGAATTTTTGACTTGATTGCTGTGATGACTGGGGGTGGCCCTGGTGGCGCTACAGAAGTGGTGTCATTGTACATTTACTCCACGGTGATGCGCTACTTAGATTTTGGTTATGGAGCAGCCCTGGTAGTAGTGACATTTTTAATATTAATTGTGGCGGTAGCGATCGCTAGTTTCTTACTTAACAAATACCGTGCCAAAACATCAGGAGCCATTTAACCTATGAGTGTAACTCCCCAAGCAGTTCCAACGACTTCAAAACGAACAGGGGGAACCAAGTTTTCTCTGAAAAAAATCTTGCTGTTCATCATAGTTGTATTAATAGTGCTATTTAGCCTAGCACCAGCTTTATGGCAATTGCTGACCTCGTTTAAAGTGAATGACGATATTGCCGCCGTTCCTACTGTCTATTTCCCCACACGATTCACTTTCAATCACTACATTGAGTTATTTACTCGTCGGCCATTTTGGCGCTACATCTTCAACAGCGCTTTTGTGTCGATTACTTCTACTGCTGTAGCTTTAGCGATCGGCGCACCTGCGGCTTATGCTCTGGCACGGTTACGCCCTTGGGGTGAAAAAGTTATCCTCGCCAGCATTTTAATTGTTACCTTATTTCCTGGAATTCTCTTGTTCTTAGGACTATTAGAAATTATCCAAGCGCTGAAATTGGGCAATAATTATCTGGCGCTAATTATACCCTATACTGCGATCAATTTGCCGCTAACAATTTTAGTACTTAAAAGCTTTTTTGAACAATTACCAAAAGACTTGGAAGATTCTGCTAGGGTCGATGGTTACAACACCTTTCAACTACTGTGGCAAATCGTGCTACCCATGACCCTTCCCGCCTTAGTGACTACTGGAATCCTCACTTTTATTTTTGCTTGGAACGAGTTTATTTTCGCTCTGACGTTTATGACTCGTGAAGAGTTGAAGACAATTCCCGTTGCTGCGGCTCAGTTGGGTGGTGCGACAATATATGAAATTCCCTATGGCCCGATCGCTGCTGCTACTGTCATCGGGACATTACCCCTGATTTTACTAGTTTTGTTTTTCCAGCGCCGGATTGTCCAAGGTCTTACTGCTGGTGCTGTCAAAGGATAGGGGGACAAGGAGGGCAAGGCAGACAAGGGAGACAAGGAGAATAACTAATGACTAATACTTCGGCTACGCGGTAGTTGAGGGCAGTCGAAACTCAGGACAAGCTCAGTACAAATGACCAATGACAAATGACAAATGACAAATGAGCAATGACAAATGAAAAATGGCTAAACTCGAACTTAAAAACTTGAATAAAACCTACAGTCCTAAAGTCGTCCCTGTTAAAGACGTTAGCTTAACTGTAGATAACCATGAGTTTCTCACTTTACTTGGTCCTTCTGGCTGTGGTAAATCCACCGTTCTACGCATGATTGCGGGTCTTGAAGAACCGACTCGCGGTCAGATCGAAATCGGGGATGTAGATGTCACCTATAAACGAGCAGCCGATCGCAATATTGCAATGGTATTTCAAAGTTATGCACTCTATCCCCACATGACGGTGTACGAAAACCTCGCTTCTGGACTGAAGCTGAAAAAAGTACCACCGACAGAAATTAAACAGCGAGTGGCAGAAGTGGCAGACGTTTTAGGATTAGCAGAGTTAATGAACCGTAAGCCTGGTCAAATGTCTGGAGGTCAACGGCAACGGGTTGCTGTCGGTCGTGCTTTGGTGCGTAATGCTGATGTCTACCTGTTGGATGAACCTTTAAGTAACCTGGATGCACTATTGCGGGAAAGAGTCCGAGCCGATATCAAGCAAATTTTTGCTGCTCAAAAAGTGCCAGTTGTTTACGTCACCCACGACCAAACAGAAGCGATGACGCTCTCCACGAAAGTTGCCTTGCTAAATGATGGCTATGTCCAGCAACTCGATCCGCCTGACCGCATCTATAACCATCCAGCTAATCTATTTGTGGCTGGATTTGTTGGTAGTCCGCAAATGAATTTGCTAACTCTACCTTGTAAAGGAAAATACGCGCTCCTGGGTAACTTCCAAATACTTCTCCCAGATATACCAACTGTACCACCGCAGATTGTTCTGGGAATCCGCCCAGAAAATGTCCGCATTGCTCAACCGGGTGATACCCAGACTATTCAAGGACGAGTGTTTTTAGTGGAAAATTTGGGTATGCACTATTTGGTTAGTGTCAGGGTTGAGGGTTCACAAACTGGAGCGATTACGGTACGTGCTTTGTTGCCAACAGACCAAAATTGGAGTAACGAGGATATTACACTCGCATTGCCCCCTGAAGATATTCACTGGTTTGATGTGCAATCTGGCCATGCTGTTGTTAAGAGACAAATGTTAGGTTAACGCAAGCAAGAGAGGCGATGAATCGCCGTCTCTACAATAATCAGATTTATCGCGTCTTTGCGATCTCAAATTTTCATCAAAAAACCTTAACCAAAGCAATTCTGGAAAGTGATGCTTGGGGATTTGCGCTACCCTAAGTCTGGAAGCCAAGGATAAATCAGATGAGAAAATGGATTTGGCTGATGCTGTTGGTGCTAATGACGGTTGCCGTGTTGGGTAGCAGAGGTAGCACGTTTTTTGAACAGCGTCCCTCACCGACAATTGTTGAGCGGATTCCAGTAAAAACATCCGAACTACAGCCATCAAGGGAAGTTGATATTACCCCCCAAGTGTCTACTGACAAGCTGCTAAACCATATCCAAAAGTTGAATTTTCAGCGCTACACCACAAAAGAGCGATCGCTTACTCGCACTTATATTACAACTGAACTGAAAAAAGCTGGCTGGAAACCTCAATTAGAAAAGTTCTCTGACGGTGTGAATATTTTTGCCGAACGCCCAGGAACTAACAAAGCCGCGAAAGCAATTCTTGTAGCAGCACATTACGATACTGTTGCCTCTTCCCCTGGTGCTGATGATAATGCCAGTGGTGTAGCTGTAGTGCTGGAAGTAGCTCGGTTACTCGGTTCTCGTCCGACGCCACGAACCTTACAGCTAGCTTTTTTTGACCAAGAGGAAGCAGGACTTTTGGGTAGTCAAGCTTTTGTGAGTAAGACAGCACGCTTGCAAAATTTAGGCGGAGCGATCGTTATGGATATGGTAGGTTACGCTTGTTACACTTCTGGATGTCAGAAATACCCTGCCGGATTGCCTGTTACGCCACCTAGCGACAAGGGCGACTTTTTAGTAGTAGTGGGTGATACAGAACATTTACCTTTCTTAAATGCCTTTCAAAACTCACAAAATATCTCCTCAACTGCCCTGAATAAACAAAAATCAATGCCAGCAGTTCTAACACTACCAATTCCTTTTAAAGGTTTACTGACACCAGACACCTTACGCAGCGATCATGCACCGTTTTGGTACCAAGGCGTGGGTGCTGTGCTGGTGACAGATACCGCAAATTTACGCACTCCGCACTATCATAAACCTAGCGATGTGCCAGCGACTATCGAGCGATCGTTCTTCAGCGGAGCAGCACAAATTGTAGTTAATGCGACTAGTGCCTTATTAGAGAAAAATCAGATTTTGGAAACTCAAGCACCAAGCTAACTGATGAATTATGAATTATCTTGGCTAGCTTTTGGTTTAGGGAAAGTCAACGTCCAATTATTTTTATCATTGACCTGAGAATATAAACCTTGCAGAATAAGCCGCAGAGTTTTTCGAGTTCTAATAGCTTTCTTGACCAGATAAGTTCCTGGTTCAGCAAAGATATCATCAAAGTTTTGTTTATAACCAAATTGTTTTGAACAGTAACTACCAGCACCTTGGACTGTTAACACAAAAAATGGAGCTTGTTTGTATTCATCAGGAATCATAAAGATTCCATATACATGATGACGACCACGCCACGGCTGAACAATAACCTTAGTAGCATGTACTTGGAATTTTGTAGTTTTTGATGCGATAAAAGCCTCGAAATTGCAATCAGAATCATTCACAGGCCACCACAGTGTAATAATACTCAAAGAGAGCAGAAAAATTAAAATATAGGGTAGTCTGCGACGCATAAAGCCAAGAAAAATTGTTGATGCGGCTGGGGGAATTTGATGAGTAACGATTCACCTGCAAAACGTTTTAAACAGCAAAGACAAAACATTAAGCAGTCGGTTAAATGTTTCTGTCAAAAAAAATTGCAGATTGTAGATGCGTAGTTTACCGCCGTAGGCATCGCTTTCCCTGTTCTAGTACCTTCGTTACAGTCTTAAACCTAGCTGAGAAACAATCAAGCTTTTGTGGCTGTTAACACTGATTTATGCTCAAATTTTTGGCTGTGATGAATTCTACAATTCGTTATACCAATTTAAAAAAAGAATGCGACAGATACATACGGACATATCTTTGTTCTGTCTGGCTTTCTTAATTTTGAATTTTGAATTTTGAATTTTGAATTGGTATTACCTTTGTTATCCTTGTAATATGGCTCTGTTTGTATCAGCAGATGCTTTGAGGAGATTAGAGCATAGGCATAGCCCATCGTAGACATCGCCATCAAGTTAAGAAAAAATTTACTTTTATTTCTAATCAATTATTGGGGTAGTCAAATACACAAATATCCGTTATATTCCCGTAAGTAACAATTGGTATAAAAGTTTATGGGAAATTGGAGAAGTCTTAAGACAGTTGCGGGTTTATTTAGCGCCATCGCACTTACACAGTTCGGGGTAAATACTTCAGCCATTGCTGCTGACACGGTTGTTGTGCGTTTGGGTTTATTTACAGAATCCATCTCTGTTACTGAGTTGCAAAAGGCTGTAAAAACAGGAAAATTGCCTGGGAGTTTACAGTCTTTATCTGAAGAACAACGCCGCTTCTTCTTGGGGGCGCTGGCTATGAATATACCTATGAATGTTGTCACACTTGATAAGTTAATTAATACCCAGATTGGTACAACTATTCTCAATGACTTCGCTACAGCCTTAGCCCGAAAGGACAAAGCTGGGGTACAAGCACTTAGAGCAGGCTTGGTATTAGGTTCTACTGCACCGCAAGGCCTTTCTATACTAAGTTTTATTGCTGCTTATCCCAGTAAACGCTTAGAAATTGATTTACCAAAGGCTTGGGTTGTTACAAAAAACTTAAATACAGCTTTTTGGCGTACCCAGCAATTTATGTTAGCGATCGCTCCCCAACTCAACCCGATAACAGCACAGCCGGGAACACCGCAGATTGCTTTCCCTTTCGATCCTAGCCAACCAGGAAGCGCCCAAGTAAAAATACTCAATTTAAGTTTGAACGATCGAAAGCGCGATCGCCAAATCCCAGTTGATATTTACTGGTCAACTGCTGCAACTCCCGAAAAACCCGTAATTGTCTTTTCTCACGGCTTCGGATCGGTTCGCACGGACTTGCGTTACCTAGCAGAACATTTAGCATCCTACGGTTATGTAGTAGCAGCTTTAGAACATCCTGGTAGTAATGCGGCAAATACTGATATAGCATTACAAGGCAAAACCAGAGTTATGAAGCCTCAAGAGTTTTTAAATCGCCCTCAAGATATTAGTTTTGTTCTCGATGAATTAGAAAAACTCAACCAAACAACTAATCATCCGCTACAAGGGAAACTTGCAACTACAAACGCGATGGTTGTTGGCTATTCTCTTGGTGGTGGTACAGCTTTAGCACTTGCTGGAGCCGAGTTGCAACTAGAACATCTCAAACAGCGCTGTAAAAAGAACCTAACTATCTTAAGTTTGGGAGAAAATATACAGTGCATCGCTCAAGAATTACCAGAAAATAGTTATCAACTACGAGATACTAGAATCAAACAAGCGATCGCTTTCAATCCGACAACTTCTCTAATTTTTGGCGAAACTGGGTTAACTAAGATACAAATTCCTACCATCGTGTTAGCAGGTTCCGCCGATAAAACTACACCAGCTTTAACTGAACAGATTGTGGGATTTGACAAGATCCCATCCCCAAAATTCCTAGTTGGTATTATTGGGAGTACTCATCTCAGTGTAAAAGACCCCAGCACCACATTAGATCAGATCGGACAACCAAATACACCGATTAGTGGCGGTGAAGTTGTCGGCGAACAAGCAGCAGATGTTCGCAAGTACGTTAAAGCTATAGCCTTGGCCTTTGCTTTCCAGATGACTCCAGAAGCTAAAAACTATGCTATTTTTCTGACACCAGACTATGCTCAGTTTGCTTCAACTGCTGCATTTCCATTTCGTCTAATTACCCAGATTCCTCCTGATGCTATGGCAGTGGTGAAAGAATTTGTTGATAAATAAGGGACTTCCAATTAAACAAATATAGGACTTATACCATTTTAGATTTTGGATTTTAGATTTTGGATTGGAAATTGCCTTGGTGCGTCTGGCTTGGTGTGAATCCATCTGTCGGAATCATCTTTCAAAATGGTCTTACGCAACTGGCATATTATTTTCAGTTCGTAGTGTTCGCGCACTTGTACTGAGCAAAGCCGAAGTAGCGTTTCTTTTCGAGAAGAGAGAACTTTAGTCCTCTCTGCGAGACGCTCCGCGAACAAAATAAGGGCTAGAGCCGCTTACTACAAACTACAAATCCAATTTTTTTGTGACACTTGTGCAAGTCCCATAATACCCAGAACAGTAAATATGCAACAAAATCGGGGTTGTAATCAGCACCGGAAATATAGGACTAGTATTTGATTTCTGAAAAGATACGTAGGGTGTGTTAGCGATAGCGTAATGCACCATCATCAAGGTTTTGGTGCATTACGAACTGCGTTCTAACACACCCTACAATACCTAATTTTTTCAAAAATCAAATATGATTCCTATATATATTTCACTTAATGCATATTATGGTTAATTGGTATAGTACCGTAAGTCCTAAAATATTTAATTTTGTGAGTAGCTTACTTAAGAATAGGGGTATGGGGAACGGTAGAAGTCGCGGCTTATTCTAATTATCCCTACTATTTTTATTTTGAGAGCAAATAAAGCCTAAAATACCGATATTCGCTACAAATACCTGACGTTGAGATCGACCCATCGAGAATATAGTATTTTCATCTAAGTGGATTAACTGGATTAACTACCTCACTCTATCAAGCATCCTCCCCAATCTATTTGAGAGAGTGTACTTTATTAATTTGTAATTCGCTGTAAGTATTATAAAACTTATAAAATTGACTTATACCAATTCTGTGTAAACTTTTTACTTACTATAAGTATACTGCCTTGATAATAGCCCTAAAGTTGCTGTTAAAACTACACTAAATTTTTACAGTAAAAATAACTATTTACACATAAAATTTATAATGTATTCGTAAAAATAACAGAAGTTTAACAGTGTAAACAACTAGGAGTAGATGGCGAATGATGGTACATACGTATCCTATAGAAATCGTAAATTCTTTTTGAAAAAATCTGTCAATTAATTGTAGAGTGTTTTGCCAATATGTAGTACATCTTACAAGTGTTTCAAGATTCAAATATTAGTTCTGAAGCTAAATATTACAAACTAATTTCAAAACAAATGAAAACAAGTTATTTGATGTGAAATATGTTTGTGTATGTTTTAAAGTAACTTACTTGAAGTTCACAGAACTAAATGAGAGAGCATTGTTATCTTCTGCAAGCTAACGATTAACCAAAAATCAACAACAAAGAGCTTGTTTTATTTACTTAAATAATTAGTTTTACAATACACCTGTATGTAAACTAATTTGGGATTCAGAATTAAACAATTATTCCATTTAACTCAAGCTTATGCAACTCTATACAACTCGTGAAATTGAACAACTCCAGCAACACGAAGACCTTTCTACCTTAATTGAAATTATGGAGTGGGTGAAAAACTTTTTAGGAAGGCCTCATCCTGGCTTAGGTAGACCCGGCGCAGTTTGCCCTTTTGTACCTTTCTCTCTCAAAGCAAACAGTATTCGTTTAGCAGTTATTCACACAAAAGATTTGTATCCAGAAGAATTAGAAGAGATTGTTGGACGCTATCGAGATATATTTCTGCAAATAGATCCTCAAGAGCAGGAATTAGCAATTAATAAAGCTTTTTTACTTATTTTTCCTGACATTCATCTAGAAGACGCTACTAAAGTAGTAGATAGTGTCCAACAAAAACTTAAACCTTTGTTTGTTGAGTCAGGATTAATGATAGGAGAATTTCATAAACGTAATGAAAGTCCTGGTCTACACAACCCAAACTTTCGTCCACTTCGTAGCCCTATCCCCTTGTTGGCTATTCGGTTCATGGTTGAAGCTGACCTCCCTTTTCTTCAGAATCCTGCCGATCCACACTTACGTATTCGATATTTAGAAGCTTATTTAAAGAATTTTGAGCATAAATTCACAGATGAAATAAAGTTTAAAAATGCTCGTCAAGCATTGGCTTTAGCAAAAGAACAAATTAAACAAGAAAGTTTGGTGAGTTCTTTTATATAACAAATGTTTAAATTCCAGATTAGCGATTGAGCGTAGATATGGAGGATTAAAAATCTTTAAAATTCACTGCACCTTGAAATAAGTGGGATAAAAATCACGAATTTACTGCTATTTGCAATTGCTTAGTGCAGATAGCATCAAATCGTCATCAGGATGTAAATTATCGGACTACAGTAAAAGCGATCGCTAATTATCAATTAGTCAATATGAATACTTCAACAACGTAATTCGGATTTGTAATAATTGCGCACATATTTTTGTGAAGAAAATTAAGATTAATCTATTATTTATGATATAAAAAAGCAAATAATTTGGTAAATCAAATGGCAAAAGAAATAGAGCGTAAATATTTAGTGAGAGGAGATAGCTGGAGAGGATTAGCTGAAGGTAGTGTATATCGTCAAGGATATATTGCTACACAAGATAAAGCAACTGTACGCATACGTATAATAGGAGAAAAAAGTTATTTGACCATTAAAGGCCCCAATACTAAATATTCAAGATTAGAGTTTGAGTATCCTATTCCTGTTCAAGATGCTCAAGAAATACTTGAGACATTATGTCAACGTCCCTTTATAGAAAAAACCAGATATAAAATAAAGTCGGGTGGTTTGATTTGGGAAATAGATGAGTTTGATGGTGTTAATAAAGGACTGATATTAGCAGAAGTTGAACTCACTGATGAAAATCAGCAAATTGAATTACCAAACTGGATTGGACAAGAAGTTTATGATGACTCTAGATATTTCAACAGCAATTTAGTAAAATACCCTTTTTCACAATGGTAATAGAATGAAATTAAAACTATGCAAATAGCCAAACGCAATGATTGGAAAACAGAACCTATGCTTTCTGTATGCAAAAATATAACACTAAAAAAAGTTTACTCACAGGAAGAATTCGACCGAATTGCTGCTGGAGTCATTCCAGAGCAGATGGAAGATAAGTGGTTCATTTTTTATGAGGCTCCTTGGCTATACTTGCATCGCAGTTGGACTGGTTTTTGTATTTTCAAAGTGCGTTTTGAGGTGGTTGCAGAAACCGTAAAGATTGCAAAAGTGCAAGTAAATCGAGAGCTGGCGCAGTACTCTAACACTGATGATGAGCGCGATGCCTCTATGTTAGCGATCTTGCTGGATTCACGATCTGAACGTGATGTGCCAAATCAAATGCTTAACTGGATTAAAGGTCAATCCAGTAATTTAGAAAAACCGTAGTAGTACGCAGCATCACACTGCAAGTATTTACAAAGGATGCTTGTGAGTATGAACTCACCCATTAACTAGATTTTCTATAGAATCAGCATCATTTGGTAATGCAGCTGTTAAAACTTCGCTACCTTCTGTAGTAACTAAAACATCATCTTCAATGCGAATTCCTCGGACATCGGCGAATTCAGATAAACGCTGCCAATTCACCACATTCTGATATTTTGAACGGACATTAGCATCATTTAAAATTGCTGGTACTTGATAAAAACCAGGCTCAATTGTGACTAACATTCCTGGACGCAGGGGACGATTTAAACGGAGATAGCTTAAGCCAAAGCGATCGCTCCTTTGGCGTCCTTCTTCATACCCGGCTAAATCGCCCAAATCTTCCATATCATGCACATCTAAACCCAGTAGATGGCCGATACCATGAGGAAAAAACAGCGCGTGGGCATCCATTTCTACTAAATCTTGGGGATTTCCTTGTAAAATGCCTAACTCTACTAAACCTTCAGCGATCGCTGTAGCCGCTAGCAAGTGAATATCCCCATACTCTACACCAGGCTGGATTTTGGCAATACAAGCATCGTGGGCTGCCAGCACGACATTATAAATATCTCTTTGGGTAGATGAAAACTTACCTGAAACTGGCCATGTGCGAGTCACATCACCTGCCCAACCAGTCTCAGTTTCAGCGCCAACATCGGCAAGTAGTAAGTCACCTGGTTGCAAACTATGGTGATACTGCTCGTTATGCAAAACTTCACCGCGAACAGTGACAATACTGTTGTAAGAGGTGGTCATATTGTGGGCAATAATCACCCCTTCCATCGCTGCCCGAACTTCAGCTTCTAGTTTGGCTTGGGGTGTTGCTGCCATCCCTGCTTTGTGAGCTTTGACAGTGACAGCCGCAGCTTTTCGCAACTCGGTTAATGCACCCTCATCGTGGGTGAGGCGGAGAGAAACGATCGCCTTCGCTAACTCCAAGTCAATGCCTTGGGGAGGACTTTGTGGTAAAACCCATCTATTTAATAGCTGCGATTGCTGCGTCCAAGTAGCCGCATCTTGGACGGCAAGTGTCGCGGCATCTTCTAGCCAAGACTCTAATTCTGCCATTGGCCGAGCCACATCCGCCCCAATCTTCTCAGCTATTTCTTCGCGTGTTGGCATTTCTCCATGCCAAAGGGTGCTACTGGGTGACGGATCGTCGATGAATAGTTCTAGTTTGCCCGCTTCTAGACGAATTGCCGCCTTTGGTAATGGCAGTCCGGCGAAATAAAGGAAATGACTGTTAGCACGAAACGGAAAGGAATTTGCCGGAAAGTTGCGCGGATTATTGCTACCTGACCACAGAATTGCCGGAAAATCAATCAACTTGGCTAATTGTTGCCGTCGGTGGCGTAAAGTATCGCCGAAGGAAGTAGAAGTTTGTGGGATAAGCATAAATGTAAACTCAAAGAAAAGGATAAAGGTGATAGTTTTGCCTTTATTTAGTCGTTATCGTCTTTATCGTCATCTTTTTTATCATTTTTGCGATCGCCATCTTTTTGATTGTTTTTGCGATCGTCATCTTTGTGGTCGTCATCTTTGTCGTTCTGGTTAGGTTGTAACTCTGGTTTTTGTTGCTCAATTGGTGCAAGTGGCCGCGGGGCTTCAACAACACAACTAACTAATCCTCCAGAAATTAGCGCTAAGTTGACAGCAGCAAAGATGCTTCTGAAGATTTTTATCCTCACGTTTTCGGTTTGCTTTAACATTGACTCTAGTTTTTGGAGATTGTATTCCTAATTTATAAGGTACTGTATATAGCGGTTCTCATTTGGATTAACACAACATAGTAGCGTGGCAAGGCTAAAATAATGCATTAGCAAACTCTTGTGGGATGAACTTCTAGCCCGTCCTGGTGGGCAAGATGCCCTCCCCACAAGAAAATTTATCTATGGGGATCATTAATTTTAAATTTTGAATTTTGAATTTTGAATTCGGAGCGAAGCGACGTGACTTTAATGAAACAAATCATTACTCAAGTTGATGCTTTTACCAATACACCTTTGGCAGGTAATCCGGCTGCTGTCTGTGTTTTGCCTGCTCCCCAAGATGAACGCTGGATGCAAAAGGTGGCTCAAGAGATGAATTTATCTGAGACAGCTTTTCTAGTCAGACAGGATGATGGCTTTAATCTGCGTTGGTTTACGCCCACAGTAGAAGTTCCGCTTTGTGGTCACGCAACTTTAGCTAGTGCCCATGTACTTTGGTTAGAGGGACATTTGTTATTTGATGAAGTTGCACGTTTTTATACCAAAAGTGGAGTGCTGATTGCGAAGTTACGAGGTGATTGGATTGAGTTAGATTTTCCAGTAAATTACTCACAAGCAACAGTCGCTCCTCCAGAACTCAAGCAAGCTTTGGGTGTAGCCTACAAATCTGTCTTGCAGAATTCACTAGGTTATCTTGTGGAATTAGAATCTGAAGAATTGGTGCGGCAAATACAGCCTAATTTTCAACTACTTAAAACGTTGCCGATTCCTAATGTCATTGTTACCAGCCTCACTGACACTGATTCTCAATATGATTTTGTCTCTCGCTTCTTTGCACCAGGATTAGGTATTAATGAAGACCCAGTGACAGGAGCGGCTCATTGCTGTCTTGCTTGGTTCTGGCGCGATCGCTTGCACAAAAATGAGTTTTTGGCTTATCAAGCATCTAGTCGCGGTGGGGTGGTGAAGGTGTATTATGACGGAGGCGATCGCGTTTTTCTCGCTGGACAAGCGGTAACTGTGCTGCGAGGGGAGTTATTTATCGCATCAACCTAATATTACAAATCGATAATATCTGGCAAAAACTCACTATCAAGAATTTGGACAATGGAATAAGGACATTTCACTGGAAACGTATTGATTGGTAGTTCAGTTTCATTACTAGCAGCTTTCAATCCCCGATAATAGCACTGGGCTAAAACTTCTTCTGGATAAGATTTGAGGCTGGGACTCTCTTGCAGTAAATCTGCAATTTTGTGGCGCTGCTCATCAATCGTATTTCGCCAAGAGCCACTCCGCAAACTAGATTGATATTGCCACTTGAGCAAATGCTGTAATAATACTTCCAAGCGGCTTTTCAATTCTCGTCGTTCTGACCGTTCCAAGCTTTCAATTTCCTCAATCACAGCATTCCAGTCTACTTCTCTAAATTGTCCAGCACGAATGAGTTGTACAGTTTTTTCTGTCCATGCTGCAAAGTCTGTTTCATACAACTGGGCTGCACTTTTCGGAATCTGGGTCATGAGCTTTTTGCAATCTACCGTATACTAGCTAAATTGGAGATACTGTACGCCCATTTTAACGTCAACAAAACGATCGCATCTTTTTTGTTTGTTAGGGCAAACAATCGCATTGCAGAAGGTTGGCTTAAAATTGCACATCAATACAAACACTAAACCGCAAGAGCGTTCTTTTGCGAAGAAGCAACTGTCACAATATTTAAACAAGCCTATATTTTAATTTCAAAAATGTCTGCTAAACACAAAGATAGTAGAACTAGTATCCAATCTTGTGATTGGCCAATTGAGCAATTACCTGGACTGAGCCATGAGGAACAATCTCAACTCCAAAATTGTGGGATTACTAGCACAGTAGCTTTAGTCAAACAAGGGAAAACTCTAGAGTCAAGACTAGCGTTAGCAAATAAACTACAGATTCATCTTCAGTATGTAAATAAATGGATGGCTTTAGCTGACTTGGCGCGTATTCCCAGTGTCGGGACACAATATTGTGGTTTATTGCTTCATGCGGGTATTGGTTCTGTAATGCAGTTAGCTCAAACTCCCACTCACAGATTGCACCAACAAATCATGCGTTTGCAGGTAGCAACAATGCAGCGCCGAGATTTGTGTCCAGCACTTGAGCTAGTACAACAGTGGAGTCAGCAAGCGAAAATAGTGCTGAGTGCTGAGTGCTGAGTGCTGAGTGGGGGAGATGAGGAGGCAGGGGAAGCAGGGGAGGCAGGGGAAGATGAGGGGGACAAGGCAAATAACCAATGCCCAATGCCCAATGCCCAATGCCCAATGCCCAATTCCCTACTCTTTAGCTAAAACACCATTAAGAAAAATATCAGCGAGTCCTTCGGCCATTTCCTGCATTTGTTGGGGAGAGGCATCAGGTTCCATGAGGGTGTTGTTAGAAAAACCTGCGATCGCAAACATTCCTAAGAAAACTTTCGCAACTAGCTTCGCGTCCCCTTGACGATAAATGCCTTTATCCATCGCTGTTTGAAAGAATGCTTCGCCGACATCAGTCATTTTGGTAATGACTTCTAATTGAATGCGATCGCGCAAATCGGGGTGAAACTGCACCTCCATAAAACAGACGCGCATCAAATCGGCATTTTTTTGGAAATTCCACATCCGACGGCGCATCACCTGAGCGACGGCTTTATAGCTGCCCATTTCACTTAATTCTGTGAGCAAATCTGTCAGAATCTCTACCCAGCCATTCGTGGCTACTTCCACTAAAATTGCTTTTTTATTTGGAAAATGGCGAAATAAAGTACCTTCAGCTATACCTGCCGCTTGTGCTAAGTCGCGGGTGGTAGTGCCGTCAAATCCCTGAGAGGCAAACAACCGTTGCGCTGCGTGTAAAATCCGGGTGCGCGTCTGAGCCTCTGAGGGCGGGGAAGAATTAAAAACTCGCATAACAGTTATGGTTAGATATCCGTAACAAGACTTGTAGCATTATTATCTAAGTCAAGTGCAAAGAGTCACTGAAAGCTTAATACAAGATTAACGCTCTTTTGCTAAGTATCCTGTTATTTAGGTAATGTAACTTTATCTTACTTCTCGCTTATGAACCAGAGCAGTCGGTCAATTTTAGATTTTAGATTGGGGATTTTGGATTGGTCAGATCGAGTATCTGTCATATTGCGGCGATTGTTTATCATTTTCTTGACTTTAATTATCTTCTCCTGGGGATTGCTGCCAGAAGTCGCTCTAGCTCAAGCTCAGACAGCACCTCCTCCTCAAGAAACTAAAACTCCAACCCCGCCAGTTGAAAGTTCAATCCAACCTTATCTCGATCGAGTTATTAAGCAGTTAACGGAGTTTCGCCTCGACAATGGTTTAAAATTTCTTGTCTTGGAACGACATCAAGCGCCCGTGGTTTCTTTTGTCACTTATGCGAATGTGGGTGGTGTGGATGAGCCAGATGGTAAAACTGGTGTAGCTCACTTTTTGGAACATTTGGCGTTTAAAGGCACAACGCGCATTGGTACACAAGACTACAAAAAAGAAAAACCACTACTAGATACCTTAGAGCAGTTGAATGCTCAAATTAAAACAGCGAAAGCCAATGGCAGAAAAGCTGAGGTTATTCGGTTACAAACTGAGTTTGAGCAAGTGGAAGCGCAAGCAGGTAAGCTTGTCAAGCAAAATGAATTAGGGCAAATTGTCGAACAAGCGGGAGGTGTGGGTTTAAATGCCAATACTTCAACCGAAGCGACTCGTTATTTTTACAGCTTTCCTGCCAATAAGCTAGAACTTTGGATGTCGTTGGAGTCAGAACGATTTCTCGATCCGGTAATTCGTCGTGAGTTTTATAAAGAGAAAGATGTAATTTTAGAAGAACGACGGATGCGGATAGAGAATTCACCGATTGGATTGATGGTGGAAAAGTTTATCGATACTGCTTACAAAACCCATCCCTACAGGCGTCCGGTGATTGGTTATGACGAAGATATCCGCAATCTGACACCAGAAGATGTCCAAAAGTTTTTTGATACTCACTACGTACCAAGTAATTTGACCATTGCTATTGTCGGAGATGTCAATCCCACTCAGGTTAAAAAACTGGCGCAAACTTATTTTGGCCGTTTTCAAGCCAAAACCAAAGCTGTTGAACAAATCCCGGTAGAACCGCCACAACAACAAACACGGGAAGTTATGGTACAACTACCTTCTCAACCTTTGTATTTAGAAGGTTATCATCGTCCGGCAATTACCGATCCAGATAATGCCGTCTATGAAATCATTGGCAGTTTATTAAGTGATGGGCGCACATCGCGGCTATATAAGTCTTTGGTAGAAAAGCAACGTTTGGCGCTAAATGCTCAAGGTTACAGTGGATTTCCTGGAGATAAATACCCAAACTTGATATTTTTCTATGCTCTCACGGCTCCTGGTCATACAGTTGATGAGTTGGCGGTGGCTTTACGTCAAGAAATTGACAAATTAAAAACTGAGCCTGTGGCGGCGGTTGATTTGCAACGAGTGAAAACCCAAGCACGGGCAGGTTTGTTACGTACTCTCGACTCCAATATGGGCATGGCTCAACAATTGTTGGAATATGAAGTGAAAACTGGCTCTTGGCGGAATTTGTTTAAGCAGTTGGATGACATTTCAGCAGTGACAACAGCTGATATTCAACGGGTGGCAAAGGAAACTTTTACGCCGAAAAATCGCACGATTGGGAAGTTGTTGTCGAAAGCAGCATGAACAACAAATCGCAAAGGGCGCACAGGAAAATAGATATGCACAAGTACAAGGTGAAAGCTAAAAGGCAGATAGCGTTGAAAATTCAAAATAGGAAAGGGTTGATTTATGCTTTGGTTGCTGTTTTTGCGTGCTTACTTTTAACTTGTAATTTTTCTCTGGCGGCGACGGCTGAGGCGAAACATTACACAGAATTGCAGCTACCGCCGCTACCTGAGATTAAGTTACCCAAGTATGAGCGGTTTGTGCTGCAAAATGGCTTGGTTGTTTATTTGATGGAAGATCGCGAGTTACCGTTGGTGAATGGTACGGCGTTTGTGCGCACAGGAAATCGCTTGGAACCAATGGAGAAAGTCGGGTTGGCTGGTTTTACAGGCGCGGTAATGCGAACTGGAGGAACTAAAAACCATTCGCCTGATGAACTCAACGAGATATTAGAACAACGGGCGGCATCTGTGGAAGTTGGTATTGGTGAAACTTCTGGTAGTGCTAGCTTTGACGCCCTCAGTGAAGATTTAGAAACAGTGTTTGGGCTGTTTGCTGAGGTACTGCAATCGCCTGTATTTGCTCAAGAAAAGCTAGACTTGGCGAAAACTCAAGCTAAAGGTGGCATTGCTCGTCGTAATGACAATCCAGATGGGATTGCTAATCGGGAATTTAAAAAATTAATCTACGGGAAAGATAGCCCTTATGCTCGCACCATAGAGTATGCGACGGTGGATAAAGTTGAGCGTGAGGATTTGCTCAAGTTTTATCAGCAATATTTCCATCCCAATAATATAATTTTGGGGATTGTGGGCGATTTTGATGCTAAGAAAATGCGATCGCTCATTCAAGCTAAGTTTGGCGATTGGCAGCGTAACCCAGGTATTGCTAAACCCACATTACCAAAGGTTTCATCAGCTAATACAGGTGGAATCTTTTTTGTCAATCAGCCCCAACTGACGCAAAGTAGTGTGCTTATCGGGCATTTGGGCGGACGTTTTGATAGTCCCGATTATGCAGCGCTGGATGTATTGAATGGAGTGTTAAATGGATTTGGTGGACGCTTATTTAATGAATTGCGATCGCGTCAAGGTTTAGCTTACTCTGTCTACGGCCAGTGGAGTCCCCGCTACGATTATCCTGGCATATTTATCGCTGGTGGAGAAACGCGATCGGATGCTACCGTCCAGTTTGTCAAAGCCTTACAAGCCCAAATCAAGCGCACTCAGACTCAAAGAGTGACAGCAAAAGAATTGGCTTATGCCAAAGAGTCTACACTCAACTCCTTTGTATTCAACTTTCAAGACCCCAGCCAAACCTTATCACGCTTAATGCGATACGAATATTACGGCTATCCTGCTGATTTTCTCTTTCGCTATCAAAAAGCCGTCGCCGCCACCACAGCAGCCGATGTCCAGCGGGTAGCACGAGAATATCTTAAACCAGAAAAGATTGTAACTCTAGTAGTGGGGAATCAAACCGCCATCCAACCGCCATTGACACAGTTAGCTAAACAAGTGACACCAATAGATGTAACGATTCCTGGTTCGCAGCCACAGACAAAGAATTAATAGACTTCTTGCAAAAATATGTTTTTTTTGCACTCTTAGGGAAAAGGGTAAAGGTTAAAGGGAAAGGATTTTGAGTTTCTTTACCCTTTTCCCGTTCCCCCTTACCCCGACAAATGCCAAAAAGTCTAATAACCCAAGTTGCTAGTTATGCTTGCAGGTGTTCAGGTGGCATTGCATAAGCAATAAAATCCCCTCCAGAGGAAAAATTAGGAGGGGTAATGTTAAACGAAATAATTACAATTTATGCTATCACTGATGACCTATT
>NZ_JAVRBQ020000111.1:0-58764 GCF_034531215.2 Nostoc sp. ChiSLP03a | reverse complement strand
ATGTGAAGTTGCACATATCTTGATCCCCCTAAATCCCCCTTGAAAAGGGGGACTTTGATAGATGTTTTTCCGGTTCCCCCCTTTTTAAGGGGGGTTAGGGGGGATCGAATTCTATGCAGCTTTATAAAAAATTGGTATTAGTCCTAATAATCCTTGCTCTGAGCGATAAATCACTCACTACAAATTAAGAGTTTATTTTATTGTATTTAATTATGTCTATCTACTTCCCTAATTATCATTTCTCTTTTCTCTGTGTACTCTGCGCCTCTGGAGTCGATTAAAAATTTTAGGCAGATATATCACCTATGAATCTGCATAAATAGGGAATAACCACTGACAGCAAAAATAAAAAGGATGGCGGCAGGAAAAATTACTACATCTCTGACAATAAATAAAATCCAATCTTTTCTTAGTTCTTGTTTAAACTTGAGTTCTCGCAGTTTTCGCTCAAGTTCTACGTCTTCTTGTGACTGCAAGTTGACAGGTGACAAACTTAGCGGATTATCGCCTTTGCTGGCAATTCTTTTTGATAAATCTGTTATATCTGTCATACCGTTGAGATCCTGATATTACTTAGTGTCTCATAAAAAAGAGCCAGAGAGTTCTAACTCTCTGGCTCAAAGCTGGAGACAAAAGAATCATCAAATAAAGGCTAACTTGGGTAAGAACCTAAATTCTTCCCAGGTTATGCAACCCTAAAATAGCGCCCACACCTAAGATATGGCCAAAGGCAGCACTTGCTAAAAGGGCTGGTACACCAAAATTACCAAGGAAATTGGCTGAGGGTAGTTTTGGTTCTGCGTTGGGATACTTGATGGTAGATTTGCCAAAGGCAATGGCAATGATATTAGCAATAATCATAATCAGTCCAACTGTGGGACTCCATTGCAGAGGTGTGGTTGCAGCAGCGAGTAAGGTTGAAGTCAACACCTAGATTTGCTCCTGAAATTTATTAATGGTTGAAAACATAATCTGAAACTTTCCGAAGCAAATTCAAGAATTTACCCGATTTCGCATCAATATTTAACAGTTATTCTTACTACTTAATACAAAATGAGTTCAATGCAGCGAGCTGATTGTGGTAGTGAGTTTGAATTTCAATGTTTGAAACAAGCGAACTATTAGTATTGATTTATACTTACAGTTAAATTCAGGACTAAAATACGCTTTATATCTGGCTAACAGACTTAATTTGCGTACCTCCCAAACTTGAAATCTGCTGTAATAAAAGTGATTCCGATAAAATTATCCCTAACTTTTTGAAGGATACAGTTGAAGTCAGAAATTTCAGGAGCGGATTCACCTTTCGGTAGATTTAGATAGAATCATCAAAACTGTATATTTGGATGGGATAACACATAATTTGCCGCAAAACCTCATGCCAAATCAGTAATTTCAAAAACGACAGATGAAATTTTGATTGAATTGTAGTTAATTTGTTCCTTAAGTTCCTCAAAAGCCATGACATCCCCTGAGCCTCAAACTGATTTGGGAGAAAAAGCTCCACAAACGTCATTTGAGCCACCCTCTGGAAAACGGCGGTGGCTTTGGTTGAGTTTAGCCGCACTCTTATTATTAGGGGGCGGAGCAGCTATAGTTTGGCGTTTACTCACTCCACAGAATTCAGCACCTTCAGATGCTAACGCTCAACCTCAAGGGGTAAGAGTCAAAATATCAACAGTACAAAGCGGCATAATTGAGGAAAGTTCAGATTTTATTGCTAGTCTAAAATCCCTGCGCTCAGTCACGCTTCAGCCGAGAATTCAGGGTCAAGTTACCCAGATACTTGTCAAATCTGGAGATCCAGTTGTCCAAGGAGCGCCAATTCTCCAAGTAGATTCTACACCACAGGCAGCGATCGCTAGGAATAATCCTGTGCCTCAAGCATTTTTAATGCAACTGGCAAATGCCCGCGCCACACTCAAATCTTTAGAAGCAGAACGACCATCCTACGTTGCGAATCTGCAATTGTACCAGCAGAACTACGATAAGTTTGTCAACCTAGCTGAACAAGGAGCCGTGTCTCGACAGGCTAGCAATCAGTTTGCTAATCGTCTGGCCAATGCTAAGACTAGTCTGGATGCAATTGATTCCAGGATTCAAGCACAACGAGCCTCTATCTTGCAGGCTGAAAAATCTTTGCAGCAATCTAATGTAAATACTCAAACACAACAGCCCCAGTCTGACAAAATTACTGCTCCTTTTAGTGGCACAGTTGGCAACATCCCTGTGAAAGTCGGTGATTTAGTTAATACTTCTACACCATTAGTTAATATCACCCAAAATCGGCCTTTAGAAGTGAATATCTCTGTACCACTACAACAAGGGCCCCAATTGCGTAAGGGTATGCCAGTAGAGGTGATGAACACACAAGGTCAAAAGCTTGGTAGAAGTAGAATATTTTTTATTGCACCTAATGCCAGCAATGAAACACAAACGATACTGATTAAAGCACTGTTTGACAACACTAATGGTCAGCTACGTGCAGATCAATTGGTGAGAACTAGAGTGTTCTGGAATCAGCGCCCCGGAGTTTTAATTCCCACAACAGCAATGACTCGTGTAGGCGGGGACACTTTTGTTTATGTAGTTGAAACAGAAACATCTCCCCAAGGTGTATCCCAACAAGTAGCTCGGCAAAGGCGAGTAAAGCTAGGCGAGATCAAAGGTAATAATTACCAAGTTATTGAAGGATTACAGCCAGAAGATAAAGTTATTATTTCAGGGTTGCTCAATCTTAGAGATGGTGTTGCGATCGTTCCAGAATTTTAATTAAAGGGAGTAGAAAAAGGAGCAAGGGAGAAGTCTCAATCTTGTCTCCTACCAATTTTTACCCAAGAGCGTTACTATAGCGATCGCTCTTTGTTGGAGAACTTGTAAAATAGTCTCTAAGAGGTTGTTTGAAAAGTGGTTGGCTGTGATTTTAGGCACTTATTGATCCCCCCAACCCCCCTTAAAAAGGGGGGCAAAACCTTTCAAAGTCCCCCTTTTTAAGGGGGATTTAGGGGGATCTAGAACGTTTTGTTACCGAGAAGAAAACTTTTCAAACATACTCTAAGTGTCTATCTATGCAATACACTCTGAACTCACTTCCATTCTTTTCTGCTAAAAAGAAAGCATTAGTGAAATTTTAAGATATAACTCGTTTTGTCAATAGTGATTACGCTGTAAATTATCTATGGTATTGAGTATCTCATTAAGCTTTATACTAAATTTTATGGCAAGGATGAACGATGCTTTTAAATATGCGTAGGCGTAGCTAGTTTTGTCTATGAAACGCTATACGAAGGCATCACAGGCTGGAAATTTGCGTTTGTAACCTCGATTTGACTAAATTTAATCACCACTACTTATTGGTAAATGGTTAATGATCTTAACCTGTCACCAATGAGTAAAAGTAAGCAATTACTTGATTACGTAACAGAGGCAAACAATTATGTCAGTGAAAATCATCCAATCTAGGTTTGGTTTAGTTTTAACTTGTTTACTTGGACAAATAATGTTGTTGGCTGCGCCAGTACAAGCTGGAGTGGAGGGCAAAAGCTACGATGTCAATGTTCAGTCAAGTCAGGAGATAATTTTACTGCTTGTTTTGAATTTAACGCCAATGGTAACAGCCTTCGCTTTGTTGGGCTAGATGCTACTTATAGCCGGACAAATCTAGGTCGGGATCAGAGAAATTGGCAAGCAGTAACAAATCCAACTTCAGATCCAACTTCAGAAGTAAGTATCGCACTTAGCGGTCAAGTAAGAGGAGACTTTATTCCAGATCGGAGGATAAGTGGTAATGCTATCAATTCCAACGGCACTACTTATACATTTAATGGAACACTCCTATCTGAGCCAACGTGTCCAATTGAGGTTGAATCCCTGATCGGTTCAGAAAATCCCTTCTTAAAATAATTTAATCTACGCAGATATGATAAACCAGATGAGCTTTTGGTTAACGAAGACAGACAATTTATAAAAGATGTTTGTAGACTATGGTCAAGACAATACCTGTGTCATCAGCATTTAATTTCTGTCAAGTTCGGTAGGGCGTAGTTTACTGCCGTAGGCATTGTGTTTGGCTCAATGAAGACTCATAAATTCGATTTAGATCAACATATTCAACAATATTTGCCAAGCCGTAGCAAATCTTAATCTGCTGTGAAAATGCCGCCAAGAGGGCACGTATCTTTACCTTTTGCAATGTATTTTCATTTCTCCCGCCTGAGAGTTACTTGAATTCACAGGCGGGATTTTTGCTGGAATCAAGTCGGGAGTTTTAGCAGCGATCGCTAAATTTAATCTTGGTACAGTACCTTTAACAATAGATAATCATTCTAGTTAACCAAAATTAAACTCGATTAATCTATGGCATCAATAACCGGGAAAGTTGCAATTATTACTGGTGCATCGCGGGGAATTGGACGAGCGATCGCACTCAAGTTAGCTGGTAATGGCGCATCTATTGTCGTTAACTATGCAGGTAATGCAGGCAAAGCACAAGAAGTTGTTGCAGAAATTGAAAAGTTGGGAGTAGAAGCGATCGCTATCCAAGCTGATATTAGCAAAGTACCCGACATCCAAAGATTATTTGAACAAACACTTGAACGTTTTGGTAAAGTCGATATTTTGGTCAATAATGCTGGAATTGCTTTCTATAAACCAATTACTGAGGTGAGTGAAGAAGATTTCGACGCGATTTTTGCCATTAATGTCAAAGGCACTTTTTTTGCTTGTCAACAAGCCGCGCAGCACATGACAGAAGGCGGACGGATTATCAATTTTTCTTCATCAACCACGGTGATGATGCTGCCAACTTATAGTGCTTATGTAGGAACCAAGGGTGCTGTTGAACAAATCACACGGGTACTAGCTAAAGAATTAGGTGCAAAAGCGATCGCAGTTAATGTTATTTCTCCTGGTCCCACCGATACAGAACTATTCCGAGAAGGCAAAACACAAGAACAGATAGATCGTTTAGCGCAAATGGCTGCTTTTAATAAACTCGGAGATGTGCAAGAAATCGCCGATGTAGTAGCATTTCTTGCTAGCGACGAAGCTAGGTGGATCACTGGGCAAAACATCCGTGTCAATGGTGGAATCGCGTGAGGAAAAGCTCTCCTAACGATCCCCGTTTTCAAACCTCAGTCAGTAATGTGCAACGCTGTAATCGAAATTTAAGCCATGAATTCCAATATCAATCTTTTCACACCAGTTCAGCTTGGCCCTTATACTCTACCAAACCGAATCGTAATGGCACCGATGACGCGTTTACGGGCAATTGCAAGTATTCCCAACTCGCTAATGGCAACTTACTACACCCAACGCGCCAGTGCTGGACTGATCGTTACTGAATGTACAATGGTTTCACCTCTGAGTTTAGGATACATTAACTGTCCAGGAATTTACTCAGAAGAACAAGTGGCAGGATGGCGGTTGATAACTAATGCAGTACACGAACAAGGGGGCAGAATTTTTTTGCAACTTTGGCATTCTGGGAGAGTTTCTCACTCAGCTTTACTTAATGGAGAATTGCCAGTTGCTCCCAGTGCGCTCGCAGGGATTGGTTCACTCCACACACCCATAGGTAAAGTATCGTTGGAAACTCCCCGCGCTTTAGAAATTCCAGAAATTACTGAAATTGTCGAGCAATTTCGCAAAGGTGCCGAAAATGCCTTGGCGGCTGGTTTTGATGGGATTGAACTTCACGGTGCATTTGGCTATTTAATCGATCAATTTCTCCAAGATGGCTCGAACCAGCGCACAGATGAGTATGGCGGTTCAATAGAAAAGCGTAGCCGATTCCTCTTAGAAGTTGTGGAAGCAGTCGCTAGCGTTTGGGGTGCAAACCGAGTTGGGATCAAACTTTCGCCAAGTAACACTTTTTATGGAATGCATGACTCCAACCCTCAAGAAACTTTTGGTTATGCTATCAATGCTCTTAACCCCTTTGGACTTGCCTATCTTCACCTGATGGAACCGAACGAAGTCGATTTAGCAACCCGCGAAGTCATGAACCCAGTTACACCCTACTTTCGGCAAATATTCCAAGGTACTTTGATTACTAATGGTGGCTACGATCGCCAAACAGGAGATAGCATTCTTGCTAGTAGCAATGCAGATTTAGTTTCTTTTGGCAAGTTATATCTTGCTAATCCTGACTTACCAAAACGCTTAGAACTTAACGCCCATTTGAACGTTCCAGATCCAAAAACATTTTATGCCCCTGACGCTACAGGATACACCGACTATCCATTTTTAGAACTTCAGACAAATTAAAGCAATCAAAGATACTTTGCGTTCTTGATTTTTTATACGTAAAAATTAAATGCGTAACAGCTGAGGTATAGCACAAGCCTTGGTGGTTAGGACATCAACAGACGATAAAACTTAGACACAAAAAGGCTTTTCACCCAGTCCCTTGCTATAATTCGTAATTCCTTTAGGAAGTGTAAATTTTCTCAATGCGACGGTCAGGAATCAGCCACATGATTGCGACTAAAACATACAATGCACAAGCAAACCATGAGTTTACAAAGGCAAGTGGAATTGCCACAGCATAGACAACTACTGATATTTTTCCTTTGAAGTCTTCACCAACTGCGATCGCTAGAGTCGAATCTTTGCCGTGGTGAGAAATCAGGGTGCGGGTAAGAATGAAGTAAGCGATGGCATTCAACAACAACACCGTACCATAAAGGGCAACAGGCATGGCGGCAAAGTGATTCTCGCCCATCCAACCAGTGACGAAGGGGATTAGCGACAACCAAAATAGCAGATGCAAATTCGCCCAAAGGATACGCCCATTAACCTGTCGGACTGCTTGTAGTAGGTGATGGTGATTGTTCCAGTAGATGCCGATATAAATAAAACTCAACACATAGCTCAGAAATACTGGGATTAGTGGACGTAGCGCGGCTAAATCGACCCCATGCGGCACTTTAATTTCCAGCACCATGATAGTGATAATGATAGCAATCACCCCATCGCTGAATGCTTCTAATCTCCCTTTTCCCATGTACGCATTCCTTTTCTATTTATTTAAAAGTAAGTTGTGAGACTCTGTACTTTATCGTACCAAGTAGCCGCCGTTTATGAAGATTCTCTGCGTTGGCGTAGCCCGCCGAGGGCATCGCAAAATCAAAATCTTTAATTCTCACTTGCCAATTTCCGCCGTAATTCCCGAATAGCAGCGCTAGTATTGCGCTCGTAGGCAATTTTTAGAGACTCTGTGACTACTTCTGACACATTGATGTTAGGGAAATAACGGCTATTGGTTTCAACAGTATAGCGATCGCCTAGTTGTTCATTGAGTGCTTGATAATCTTGCCAGCTTCCAGGTAGGCGTACTACCGCACCTGGGGGCAAATGGATTGTATCGGGTGTGACAACAGCAAACATACAACTGAACCTCCACCTCAACTGTAATGCTTTAAATATCAATTGCTGCGGCTGAAAAATACAGCAGCGATCACAATGAAACCTAAAAGTGCTATAGGAACCCAGAGATTAGGGACATCCGATAAACTCATAAATGACTTCCAAATAAATATGATATATGAGGCAGATTGCAATAGACAGTTGCTACTTGATAAATCAACTTTTAAGTAAGCCTTCTTTTAACTTCCTCAGCTAGATTTTCTAGTAGTACTTCTACTTGCTCCCCTGTTTTCAAATCTTTGAGCGATGACTTTTGCGCTGCTGCTTCTTCAGAACCAATAATTACGCAAAATTGAATTCCTTGTTTGTCTGCTAATTGAAATTGTTTACCCAAAGGACGCTTATCAAAGTTAGTTGTTACATTAATTCCCGCCTGACGCAGATGTTGAGAAACTTGTAAATAAGTAGGTATTAAATCTTCTTGCATATTCACTACCATCACTTGGGCTGGTGTAGCAGCTAAGGTATTTAGAATACCAGCTTTTAACAAGCGACTAATTAAGCGAGTTAAGCCAATAGAAATGCCGACACCAGGCATTTTTTCACCCAAAAAGACCCCGACTAATTCTTCATATCTACCGCCAGAACAAATACTACCTAAAGCTTCATGTCCTAATAGAGTTGTTTCGTAAACTGTGCCAGTATAGTAATCAAGACCACGGGCAATGGATAAATCAATACAGAAACGATTTTCGGCAACTCCGAGATTACGCACTCCAGTAATTACCGTTTCTAATTCGCTAACTCCTAAACTCAATTGCTCGGTTTCTGGCAGATTTTGGGCGAGGTGTTTGAGCTTATCTAAGATTTCATCAACGGAACCGTCTATTTTGATAAATTCAATGATTTTTTGCGCCTGTTCGGCTGCAATCCCTTCTTTCTCTAAATCTTGTTTGACTTTACTTTCACCAATTTTTTCTAGAGTATCAACGATATCAATACAAGATTTTATTTGATTTTCAGTAATACCCAATGATTTAAAGAAACCAGTAAGAACTTTACGGTTATTGATGCGAATCAGAAAATCACCAATATTAATTGCTTCAAATATTTCAGTGATAATTGCAGGCATCTGAGCATCATAGAGCAAACTTAGTTCGCGACGCGCAACTACATCAATATCGCACTGGCGGAACTGACGAAAACGCCCATCTTTCGCTCGTTCTCCCCGAAAAACTACATCGGTTTGATAACGAGCAAAGGGAAAGGTTAATTTATTCAGATGACGGGCAATATACGCTGCTAAAGGAACTGTTTGATCGAACTTTAAAGCTCTGGCTTCCGAACCAGTTTCGCCCGATTTATCTCTCTCGGCTTGTCGATTTGGTGGCAATATGGGATTAATTCCATAAATGATATTATCGCCTTGATTACCTTTAGCTTGCAGTACTTCTAAACGTTCTACAGCAGGTGTTTCGATGGGCGTAAATCCATAGCTTTCAAAAACTCTACGGATGATATCTAACAAATATAATTCTAGACGCTTTTCGCTAGGAAGAAATTCTGGAAACCCGCTAGGGGTAGAAAAGTTTATTTTGTCACCTTTGACCATGCGTATACCTTACTAAGTTCATATTTGAGATCAAAGCCTAACGACTGGAAGTCGTGGCTACACAAACAAAGTCCGCCTGCGCGGACTGGAGAATAATCAGTGGTTATCTCTGAAAGGAGAAATTACTATCTTAGCCGTTCTTCTTGTCTTATCCGTCAAACTCACGCTAATTAGTGCCAAAATCCCGACTGGAAATTCTGCAAAGCAAAGAGTCTGCGAAAAATTGGGCTTCTGTATTCATCCCACTGCTGAGACTTCAGTCGTGAGAGCAGAAATTATAACTTGATGCGAAGCATAACAAATTCTGTTTTTCTTCCAAGCGATCGCGTTTGTCGTCAGCTTCTAATGTTCCGGTTAAACTGCTGTAAGTCTGTATTCGCTCCAATTGGGTTGTTAGACCGAGTTTACGGTTTTATTGTCCACGCCCTGGCTTGCAATCTGTAAAACTTAACGCCTCTGTGTCGAGAAAACTTGCGATCGCCATCTCAATAACTGCTTCGATTGGATATTCAATTTCAGTAGCACGAGCAATTAGAGCGGCGCGAATTCGTTCTGGTAAGCATCCTAAAATAACTTCGGCATCATTGGGGGAAAGTTGCTCTTGGAGTTTTGCTTGCATCGCTTTACTACCTTTCGGTTGGAATTTGGACGTTATAAAGAGGTTCGGTGGCTCTTGTTTAGATATCCTCTTTATCTTTGATCGCGCGTTGCTCATATTCTGTAATGATGCTCTGAATGTCATCTGCGGCAATATCGACTTGTTCAGATTTTGCATAAATAGTCAGCAAAATAATTCCCGTTGCTGTCTTGACATAGTAAATCAGACGATAGCCGCCGCTTTTACCTTTTTGAGTGTCGCTATTTCGGACTCTTAACTTGAAGACCGCATAACCAACCCCAGGTATTTGATCTCCTGGCAGCTCTCCCTGTTCAAGTTGTTCGATGACGGGTTGCATATCATTCCGAATACTGCGATACTTCTTGGCAAGAGCGCGTAGATTTCGGTTGAATGTTGGCGAAACTTCAACTTGAATGAAAGGCTGATCAGTCATTTTCAAGCTCTTCCCAAAGTTGAGCCACCGGGATAGTTTGCCCAGTCATGGCTTCGTGCCAAGCTTGCCGGAAATCTGCTAAGACTTCTGCTTGAGATTGATTATCTAAAACTTCCTCTTCTGGAATTAGAATAATAACTTCTACGCGACTGTTTTTATCTGTTATGAGAGGATGATCTAAGGTTAGTTGTCCTTGCTCATTAATCATTGCCATGACTTTAACTGCTTTCATTGCTAATCCAAGATGTTAAGTAGTAGTGGTTAGGTTAATGCCCAAAGCTTCAAGCTGCTGGTTAATCCAAGTTGTTGCTGTCGCTTCATCAGTTTCGATCGCTCTTTCTACTCCTGTTTTAGCAATTTCTAGCAGCTGCTTGGATTGCTCCCGCGCTTTTCTAGATTCTCTAACCTTTTCTCTGATTTTTTGACGAGTAGATTCTTGCGGTAGAGTGATTGGAATCTTCAATAAATCCTCAGTTGAGATTGCTGGGTACATACTGGCAGTCGTATGAAGATCCAGAATTTCGCATACAATGGGCGATCGCAAATAAACCAATAAAACTTCTGGCTCAATTTTGGTTGGTTTGAGAACAACAAAACCAGATGAGCAAATATAGTTATTTTGCTCAGATTCAATTAAGGCTGAAAGTCTGCGGATAGGGCGAACTGTTGACGTAATTACATCGTTAGTTTTGACAAACCATTGTGCTCGACTAGGGGCTTCTTCCATAGCCACCACTTCACTATTAGCAAAGCCTTCTCCACTGAGATTGCCAATTTCGATATAGTTAAATGTGCCTTGTTTTTCGGGTTGAAACTTGCGCTTTGCTAGTGAAACAACATCCCCAATGCAAAGACCAGACTGACGCATGATTGTCATTACTTTTTGCTGTTTTGGCTGGTAATACTCAGCGTCGAGGCGATCGCAGGACAGGAACGACTCAGCAAAAGTCTTGACGGCAACAGTTTCTTCCGTGGGTTGCCAGTCCTTCAAGCCAAGCTCCGACAACAGCAAATCCTCAGCTTCAAAATAAATTCTCTGACTAATTTTTAAAATTTTATACGAATATTTAATTAATCCCTCAATAGAGTTTTGAAATATTTTTGATACTATAGGCACTTGGATTTTTCGTAGTCTAGACATCGCAACAGTTGGTTGTGCTGAGAGAGTTTTTTCTCGATCCAGAATAACTTGACCAACTTTGGAATTGAAAAATGTTGAGAGAAAGTATGGGCTAATTTTAAGTCCTTTTCTACGGAGTTTACATATATTAGGGCCAAGTTGATAAGATCCTTCTTGAAGAACTAAGGATCTTCTGTAAATACCTGTATAAGATAAGATTATATCTTCTTCGTCAAGTCTTGAGCGTTTTAGAAATGTATTTGCTGTTTCTCGCTCTATGGTTATGTAATCAGTTAAATCTAGCCTTTCATTTTGAATATTTTTGCTTGTAAGGGCGATATAGAAATTATCAGATTCCATATTTTCAGCAGTAAAGAATTTTGTAAATTCAAAGCCAGCAAGCTTTGTCACTTCGTACTCTTCTTCAATCGAAATAAAGTGCCTTTTTTTTATCTTAGATGTGATATCTAGAGCTTCTTTATTAAAATATTCTGCATCATATCGAAAAAACTCATTTTCATTCAAAACATTAAAATAAATCTCAACCGCTTCCAGCCCACCCATTAACCGCTCATACTTCACAGCATCAAACGGCGCAACAGATGGGCTAGATTCAAAAAAACTGAGCTTCTCCTTTTTGGCAAACTCAATAAACGCTTCTGCAATGCCGTCTTCCGTCAGTCCTTCGTGGTTATACAAATCATGATCCACCACTAAATGACCGTGAACATCTTGCAAAAAATCGCCCTCCACCCCCACCACTCGTTGCATCGGAGAAGGCGGCATCAATTCGCTAAGTTCGTCATCAGGCGGTGAAGTAGACGATGAAATTTTCCGCCAGATTTTATCCCCAGAATTATCTTTGCCCGATTTCCGCATCGTCGCAAAAAAGATGTTGTAGTCATCCTGTCGAGGGCAGAGTGCGCCTGCCTTCGAGTCATCATTCCACTTCTGCACAAACAGCACCGAAGTCTTTGTACCCGTGTGCGGTCTAAACGTATTGCCATGCAGCCCCACCACCGCCAAAATCCGGCAGCGTTCGGCAAGGAAATCTCGAATATTCTTATCCGATGAATTGTTAAACCGTCCTTGGGGCAACACGATCGCCATTCTACCCCCCGGTTTCAAAAAGTCCAAATTGCGCTCAATAAACAAAATATCGCGCCCCACCTTGGTTTGCCACTTACCATCGGGCTTCTTTGCCAAATCATAGCGGGCAATCATGCGCGGTTCCTTGATATCTCCGGCAAAGGGCGGATTTGCCATCAGCACATCAAACTGAAACTCTCGAAAATCTTTATTCCCTTTCGGTCGCAACCGTTTTAGCCGTTTGAACCCAGCATTATAAATGTTATCCCATTCTTCTTGTTCCGTTACTTCATTCCACAGTTCATAGTCCAGTGTGTTCAGGTGCAATACATTCGTCTGCCCATCCCCCGCAATCAGGTTCAGCGTCCGCGCCACTCGCACCGCTTTCTCATCAAAGTCGATGGCAAACACCTTCTCTTCCACATATTCACTACAACGGGGTGGCTTATCTTCCAACGAAAACAAATGACTCGCCTGCAATCCCTCATCCGCCAAAATCTGCCGCCACACATGAAAAATCGTATGCACCGGAAACCCAGATGACCCCGCCGCCGTATCGATCATGTACTCATCTTCTTGGGGATTGAGCATTTTCACGCACATATCAATCACATAGCGGGGCGTAAAAAACTGTCCTTTCTCACCCTTACTGCTCTGGTTAATCAAATACTCAAAGGCTTCATCAATTACATCCAGATTGGAGTTAAACAGCTTCACATTCTCCAACGACGACACACAGACCGACAGGTGCGAAGGCGTGAGGCTAATTTTAGCATCTTCACTAAACACCCCTTCCCACTTTTTCTTTGCCCTATCAAACAAATCCTGAATCTTGGTTTTGAGTGCCGCTTCTGTTTGTCCCGTATTGCGAAACTCTAGAGAACGGGTTTTACGGCGGTTCCCCTGCCCAGAATACCACTCATCATAGAGCTTCGTAAAAATCAGCTTAAACAGTTCCTCAAATACATCTACCCCAGCATTCGCCAGCACCTCATCTTCCATTTCTTCGATCAAGGTTTTGAGAGATTTATTCTCCTTTATCAACTTGTCATTAGCGATCAAGTCTTCCAGGGTAAACTTGATCTGAAGAATATCTGCTAGGGTTTGATTAGCGTTGGGCAGACCAGGGATATCTTCAAAATAATTGGGATCTTTGCGCTGGTAGTAGGAGATTTGATCGCCATTTGTCCAAATTGCGATCGGCGCACCTGTAGCATTGCAGTAAGAGCGAAGCTGATCTTTCCCATCCTTTAGCTTTGGCTTCTTTAGCTCTACAATCATGTAGACTGTGTTCGGACGGTCTTTGTCCATCACCACAATGTCTGCCCGTTTCACCTCCCGCCCAAAGTTCACCCCATACTCGACTTGAATGCGACTGAGAGGATAGTGGAGGCGTTTATTCAAAACCTGTAAATATAGCTGCCGAATTGCTTCCTCTGGCGTCAGCTTAATTGCCTTCTGACGCACCAAACAAACGATATAAGGCACTTCGCTACTTTTGATTGCTTTAAGAGTAATGCTCTGCTCTAACTGCTCAATTTCCGCCGCAGTAAACTGAGACAGTTTGTAGTTTGAGTCTTTGAGGATATCGGCTAGGTTCATCAGGCGCTACAGAATCTACATAAAGGCTTAGTCCGTTATAGAGTGTAACGCTATTGTAGAAACCGACCTATAGGTTTTCTTAATACTAGATAACAAATTGTTGAGAAAAGACTTGTGTTCTGAACCAAAACCATCAAAATTCTTCCAGATGCTTTGATTATCGCGGACGAAACTGTGGCAGAGGCGATCGCCTCTAGTAAAATAGATATTTTGAACAAGATGCGAATGCAATGCCAACTCTTGGAGACGCTTTGCGTAGCTTGCTTCTTTAAAAAAGTACGGCGGCAAGCTACGCCATTGGTTACGCTAATCAGTTGCATAGTGATGATGGCATTGGTCACTCCCCATTTTCAAACCACCAAGGGTCATTAGTAGCATTAGTTTTAATCAAAATAGCTTTTTTTAGCATAAATCGTTTCATCGCTGCTGCACCTATGCGTGACTGTCCCAAACCGGAGAATTTGAAGGCGTTTTTCTCTCCCTCATGCATGATGGCGGTGAGTCCAGCATCGTTGATACTAATGGCACCTGCATCTATCTGGTATGCAACTTCTAAAGCTTCTGTTTCTGAGGCAAATACAGCAGCACTTAATCCATAGATTGAGTCATTGGCTAAAGAGACTGCTTCATCTACTACAGAAAAAGGCATGACTGGCATAATCGGACCAAAAGTCTCTTCAGTCATGATTTTCATGGAATGATTAACTTGGGTAAGCACTGTTGGACGACACCACCAACCCCCACCTAAATCCTCGATGACACCACCGCAGTGAATTACTGCTCCTTTTTCCACTGCATCTAGAAGATGATCGCTAATAATGGCTGCTTGTTTTTCGGCGATGATCGGGCCAATTTCTCCACTTTCGACTGTGGGATAGGCTAGTTTAAGGCGATGTGCTTTGGCTACTAGTTGATGGTAAAACTTTTCAAATATCGAGTCTGCAACGTAAATTCGCTCAATTGAGAGGCATGACTGCCCGGTGTTGACAACAGAACTCCACAAGATTGCTGAAGTTGCTAATTCTAAGTTGGCTGATTCTAAAACGATCGCCGGATCTTTTCCTCCTAATTCCAAAAAAGCTGGAATAAACTGTTTTGCAGCCGCTTGTGCAACTTTTCTCCCTGTGGCTACACTGCCTGTAAAGCATACCAAATCTACATTTTCAATTAAAAGAGATCCGGTTGCACCTGCTCCTTCGACAAAAGTTAATACCTCGTGCAGTTTGGGAACAGTGTTGAGTGCTGTAATGAGTGGTGCTACAAAGCGGGGAGTGATTTCACTGGGTTTAACAATGACAGCACAACCTGCCAACAACGCCGGAATGGTATCAATAGTAGACAGTGACAGGGGAAAATTCCACGGGCTAATTACTCCAACTAAGGGATAAGGAACAGATGTTTGTTGCAAGGCAATAAAGGGAATGGCTGTATTTTTTGCCGATTCTTGCAGCAATTCCGGTGCTAACCGACACCAGCGATCGATGCTGGAGAGGAAGGAGTCTATTTCTAATACCGAGGCTGACAATCTTCCTGTATCATTTACCAAAGCTTCCGTGAGGCGATCGCGTCCAGATATTATCGCATCCTTCCACTGCTGTAAAGCTTCAATTCTCCCCTCTAAGCCCAACTGCTGCCAGCGAACTTGTGCCCGGCGCGTCCGCTTACATTGCTGTACCACCAACCTTGGAGGCGGCGGGATAATTACGTAGTCAAATTTGCCAGTTCGGGGATTGCGGACTTCTATTGGTTTTGTCATTTGTCATTTGTCATTTGTTATTACTTCCTAATCCCCAATTTCCATTCTCAAATTTAAATCATCCCCAACTTGGTGAAGCACTCAATGGTGGTTTGCTGTGTTTGCAGGAAGTGTTTGCGGTCTACTTCTCTTTCCAGCATAGTATTAGCAGGGTAAAAGTGTGATTGGCGATCGCGAGTGAAGGTTGATTGCATAACAGGTAACTTGCGATGCTAAAGCGCAGTACGATTCTAAATTAGTGGACATGGAAAATTGAGAGCCATAACAAATGACCAATGACAAATGACTAATGACAAATGACAAATTTAGAGAATCCGATCGCCACCCCAGAGCGATCGCACAAGTTTATCTGTCAATTCCGAGCCAAACATCTGTGCGGCAAATTTATTACCTGGATCGCGTTCAGCACTGATACGGCGGAGCGCTAAATCACGAGCAGCTAAAGCTTCTCGTGCATCTTCTGGCACAGGTTCGGCTGCATCTACCCAAGTTAACCAGCGATCAAGTGTTTCGCGTGCAAGTGTGCGAGTTAGTTCGAGAGTTTCAAAAGTAGGTGCGCCTGTGTAACACAAGCTAACAGGCGATTGAAATAGACGAATATAAGTACTTTTGCTGGTAAATACCTTGAGCCGCGCATCTGACTGTAACTTTAAGAATGTTTGATTAACTGGCTCATAGTAGCGATCGAGATATGCCAAATCGGTTAGAAGCTCAGTTCTGGCAATGTAATCTATATAAAATAAAATATTTCCATTTGGAAGTGTGCCAAACTCAAAGGCCAAATGAGGAACCTGAATATGGGACTTCAACCAAGTAGTGAGACGCATAGTCCCAAAGTTTGATTTTTCCGGGTTTCCCAACCACGAATGCACTAGCCAGTCAATTTCTTCTCCAGAAAAAGCAGTCAGCGAACCTTTCATATTGCCATCAAGACTGCTATATTGCTGTAAATTTTCTACAGAAGCGTCTGGATGTAACCGAAAACGAGCCTCTAATTTTTGGCGGAGTTCCTTTGTAATCTCCCACAACTGCTCAAATACAGCTTTATTATCTAAATCAGTTGGTTGCTGAGTCATGGTTTGAGTTTGCAGTTTTTTTATAAACTTCATATTTAGTTTGACACTTTCCGGTATCTAATTCGTTAGCGATCGGGACTTACGCACAAGTCACGGAAGATCAAACCACAGAGAACGCAGAGAACACAGAGGAATAAGAGTTAGAGAGCTTCAATTATTACTAATAGAAAATCCTCGACGCGTAGGTTTAATATTAGCTAACTCCACCTGAAAGCTTACTTTGTCGTTCATTTCCCCGCTTCTTGCTTCCAAAGTCCACTTACCAGGACGTAAATTCCAAAATAAAGAATTAGCTGAGTTTGTATCTAACTTTTCGCCGTTTAACCACCACTCGACTGGTGCAGATTTATTTCCCGCTAGTTTAAATTCGAGTTTTTGCTGCGTTTGTTCGCCAGGATAAACTAAAAATAAATCGCCATGATGCGGAGATAAAATTCTCAAACTGGCAGAAGTAAAATTTGACTGCTGTTGTTTTGCTAACCATTCATCATACTCTGGTGGCAAATTGAATTGATGCTCGCGTTCGTAATTACTTTTATCTTCAGGATAGAAATATTCCTGCACCACTGAGGTACAATCTGGTGTGGGTCGTAATCCAGAAATTGCACAAACAGGTAATTGCACTAAACCTTCTGGAGATGGAAAATCTGCTGGTTCTTGATGTTCGTGCAGATGTAACATAATTCGATTCCATAAAGGTGCTGCACCTGTCACACCTGAAACTTGTCGCATCGGTTCGCCGTTGAAGTTGCCTATCCAAGTAGCGACGGTGTAATCTGTAGTGAAGCCAACAGTCCAAGTATCACGAAAATTGGAAGAAGTGCCAGTTTTAACAGCAACAGGAAAGGGTAAATTTAACACCGAGTCTACACCAAATGCTGTTGCACGAGCATAGCTGTCACTGAGTATATTGGTGATTAATTGCCAGATTGTCGGATTAAAGAGTGAGGAGTTTGTAGAGACGCGATTCATCGCGTCTGTAGGGATTGGGGAATTGGAAAATGTGCTTACTAAAGGAATCGCCTCTCCTTGTCGTGCTATGGTCAGATAAGCACGGGCTAATTCCCAAAGACTGACTTCGCCACTACCTAGAGTCAACCCCAAACCATAATGTTCTGGAGTTTGATTGAGGTGTTCAAATCCCAGTTGATGCAATCGTTCTAAGAAAGTTTCCACACCTACTTTTTCTAACACCTTTATTGCAGGTACATTTAAAGAATTTGCTAAAGCGATTCGTACCCGTACAGGCCCAAGAAACCTTTCTGTGTAATCTGTGGGGCTGTAAAGTTTCGCGCCGGGAATTGCATAATGGGCAGGTACATCTGCCAAAATGCTGTTTGGGCGAATTAAACCTTTTTCTAAAGCTAGTTCATAGACAAAAGGCTTGAGTGTAGAACCTGGTTGACGTAGTGCTTGCACTCCATCATTGCGTCCCAGTTTGGCTTCATTAAAGTAATCAGGTGAACCGACATAAGCCAAAACTTCACCAGTGTGCTTGTCAATCACCAACGCAGCAGCATCATGGACATTGTTAGCGGCTAAAGAAGAAATTACCTGCTGTACCTGTGCTTCCACAAACTGCTGCAAAGGGCGATTGATAGTCGTGCGGATGGGAGAATTTTGTTCTGTTTGCGGCTTATCAAACTGATTGGCTAACCAAAATAAAAAGTGTGGTGCGGCGATAATTCCCCCTTGGCGAGACTGAAACACAACTTTTTCGGTGTGTGTTCGGGTTGCGTTCGCACCACTAATATACTTTTCCTGTACCATCCGATTAAGGACGTATTTTTGTCGCTGCTTCAGCCGTTCCCAATGTTCGTAAGGATTAAAATATGTGGGATTATTGGGAATAGCAGCCAACAAACTAGCTTGAGCAAGATTCAATTCACTAGCTGGAATGGAAAAATAAGTCTGTGCAGCGGCTTCCACACCATATATATTCCCTCCCATTGGTAGCCGATTGATATATGCAGTCAGAATTTCATCTTTGTTCATCCCTGCTGCTAACCGCCAAGCTAGCCAAATTTCACTCAGTTTACCAGAGAAGCTGCGCGGCACGGGATCTAACATCCGCGCTAACTGCATAGTAATTGTGGAAGCGCCGGAAACAATTCGTTTCGCGTGGATGGCTTCTTTGCTGGCGCGGATAATAGCTTTCATATCCAACGCCCCATGATGGTAAAAGCTGCCATCTTCGGCGGCTAAAATCGCATGGATAAACTGGGGCGAAACCTGATTTAGTGGTACTACTGATGTATGCTCTTGGTCGCGGGTGAGCAATGTTCCTAATGGTAAACCATTGCGATCGCTAAATTGCATTGCCAACTGATTTTGGGCAATATCTGCGGCCCGAATAGGCGCAAAATAAGGAAGTAAGCGTACCACCAGACAGATTAGCAGCACAGCCAGGATAACTTTACTAGTGGGCTTAAGTTTGAGTAGCGATCGTAAAATTAGTTTCATCAGGGAATCCCCTGTCCAAGAAAACCTACCTTAATTTTGACGCAGCGATTACATCTATATCAGTCAATATGTCAAATCCTTAATAATTTATTTGAAATCACTTAGCAGATGTAAATTAATATTTGCAGAAGTTAAATACTTATTAATTAGTTAAGAATTGTAGTGATTTTTTGGAACAATTACACTAGATTGGTTATCTATGTAAATAAACATAGTTAAATCCAAAGTCTGAGTAAAAAATAGTCGTCTGCATCCCTTATTAATCTTGCCATTACCAAGTAAATCAGGTAATGCAAGCTTTTGCCTGCTATAATTTGTGAATTTTTTATTTTGAATTACTAAAAAATATGATTATCAAATTTTTACTCAGTTCTTATCGTAAAATTCTCTATCTCTTTATTAACGTCCTTAGCGGTTTGTTAAAAAAAATTAGTCATTTTTCACGCCAGAAGAGAAAAATACAATTTATTCTTCTCTTCACATTCATGCTAGCGATGACAGGATGTAATTTCTTTGGTATCAATTCAAGTAAAGAACAACTTCCAGCAGTTTCCTCACTTACACCACCAAAATTACCAGACTGGATTGAACAAATAAGTCCCATTGGAGATGCAAAACCCCTCAACCAAATCCGCATCCGTTTTCAAGAAGCTTTAATCCCAGTTGAAAGTCTTGATAGTCCAGAACAGCAAAAAATATTACAAAAATTTGCCCTTTGGCCGCCTTTCCCCGGTCAATTTCGCTTTTTAACACCACGCATGGTGGGATTCCAAGCTGAAAAAGCATTACCAATAGCGACGAGGTTTCAAGTTACTCTAAAAGCAGGTTTAGCCGATTTAAAAAATCATCGCCTAGACAAAGATTTACCTTGGACTTTCAACACTGAATCCATTAAAATAACTAATTTACCCGGTGTCAATCCCATAGAGAAAGCTGATATCGAACCAATTGATTTACAACAGAAGTTACAGTTTACTTCTAATGTAGAATTGGATTTAGCTTCTGTACAAGAACATTTACAACTAATTCCTGAAGGTCAAAAGAAAGGTATAGGTTTTAAAGTTGAATTAAACAAAGAAGAAAAACCATTAAAAAATGAAGAAGAACCTTTAGAAAAATTTGACCCTTCAGCACGCAATTGGATTTATAATCTCATCTCACAGCAAAATCTAGAAAAAGCAACTAATTATCGCCTGGTATTTTCTCCCGGAATACGTCCTGCTTATGGCAATCTAGCGACAGAGAAAGAATTTGCCAGTAAATTAGCAACTTATTCGCCTTTAGCATTTCAGAAAATTAACTATTACGGACAGCCGGATTCAGGCGGAACATTTGGACGATTTGTTAAAGGCAGCCCGCAGCTTGAATTTAATAACATTTTATTAGCAGATTCAGCTAAAGAAAACATTACTATTAATCCAGCACCAAAAGAAATTTCGAGAATTTTGGAAGTTAATGATGAAGATAAAATTGTCGGGATTAATCCTTATGCGCTAGAACCTGCCAAGACTTATACAATTACTATCGGCGAAAATCTCAAAGATAAGTTTGGGCAAACTTTGGGTAAACCTGTCACCCTTAAATATGACACTGGAGATTTAGCTGGGGATATTTGGGTACCATCAGATTTGAATATTTTCCCTACAAGTAAAGATTTACAGCTAAATATTAGTACGGGAAATTTGCCAGAATCTAAATATAAAGCAGCTTATCGAGTAGTCCAACCGACAGATTTAGTTTATTTTGATAATAGTAGTGAGTTATTACCACAACCTGCTGAATGGCAAAGCTTTAAGGTATCGGGTAAGAAAAATCAATCAGTTGATATTGCTGTTCCTCTGCGGGAAAAAATAAATTCTACTACGGGCATGTTAGCTTATGGAGTCCAAGCCCGCACGAATAAATATCAGGAGAATGGGAAGGAACTGTGGCGTGAACCTACGACTTATGGCATGGTTGAATTGACAAATTTGGGCGTATTTACTCAGTGGTTTCCTGAGTCAGGGTTAATTCGTGTCAATCATCTTACAGACGGTTCGCCGGTTCAAGCGGCTGCTGTTGAAATTTATCAATCAAAATTACAAGCAAAATCTCGTCCAGAACCCGTACCTTGTGCAACAGGTAAAACTGATGACAATGGAATTTTTAGAATGATTCGTGAAGGATTACAGAAATGTTATTCTGGCAATGAAAGCTCTAGTAAATCACCACAGTTATTAGTAATTGCCCGTGAGAATCAAGATTGGGCATTTGCTAGAACTGAAGAATATAGCGGTGTTTATGGCTACGGGATTGATGCGGGTTGGCAAGATAAGAAGCCAGAATCACGCGGGGTAATTTTCTCGGATAGACAGTTATATCAACCAGGGGAAAAGGCTTGGTTGACTGGTTTTGCAGACTATTTACAAAATGGTGTAATTCAGCAAGATAAAAATGCTGCTTACCACTTAACTTTGGTAAATCCCGATGGGCAAAAAACTAGCTTAGGTACGCAAACCACAAATGAATTTGGCAGTTTTTCTCTGGAGTTGCCAATCAAAACTACTCAGCGCTTAGGCTACTATACAATCCAGGCGAAAGGTAAAAATGGACAAGAAATTTCTGGAGAATTTCGGGTAGCCGAGTTTAAGCCACCCAACTTTAAAGTCGAACTTAACTTAGATAAAGAATTTGCATATATTGACGAGAAAATTAATATTAATGCTACAAGCAATTATTTGTTTGGCGCGCCTGTAGAAGGGGGAGAAGCAAAATATTTTATCACTCGCCAGCAGACTGATTTTGTGCCTAAAGGTTGGGAGGGATTTACTTTTGGTAGGCAATGGTTATGGCCGGAGGAAACCCCTACTATATCTACTGATGTATTACAAACTAATGCCCAACTAGATGCTAATGGTAAAAGTAGTCAGACTGTAAATGTGGCTAATGATTTACCATATCCGATGACTTACCAAGTAGATGTGCAAGTTGCAGATATTTCTAATTTGTCTGTAGCGAATTCCAAAACATTTACAGCTTTACCGAGTAATCGCCTGATTGGATTAAAAAGTAATTTCATCGCTGATGCTGGTAAGGCTTTTCCTGTTGAAGTGATTGTTACTGACCCTACAGGAAAACCGATCGCAGGTCAACGGGTACGGGTGGAATTACAACAGATTAAATACAGCAGCGTTACCCAATTGGTCGAAGGTAGCCGAACTCCAAAAAATCAAGTTGAATATAAAACAGTAGGACAAGCAGAAATTACATCTGCAAGTAATCCACAATCGGTAAATTTAGTAGCACCAGAATCCGCTTCATATCGGATTAGAGTTAATTTTAGCGATGCTAAAGGTGAATTAAGTGCCACAGATTTACAAATTTGGGCAACTGGAGAAAATCCAGTATTTTGGGGTTCTAGAGAAGAAGATGTTTTAGAAGTTAAATTAGATAAAAAAGAGTTTAAACCTGGTGAAACTGCTACTGCACTAATTCAATCTCCCTATGCAGATGCAGAATTGTACTTTGCTGTGATTAAAGATAAACCGCTTTATCAGCAGATAATAAAAGTTCAGGGAGGCGCTCCACAAATTCAGTTTCAAGTTACGCCAGAAATGCTGCCAAATGCAGCCATTGAAGCTGTGTTAGTAAGACAAGGTAAACCTATTAACCAAGTGGAAGCGGGAAGTTTAGATAACTTGGTGAAAATTGGTTTTACACCTTTTAAAGTTAATTTAGAAGATAAGTATTTAAAACTGCAAGTTAAGCCAGTGCAAGCATCATTAGAACCTGGCGCAGAAGAAACGGTACAGCTAGAACTGAAGGACAATCAAGGAAACCCCACCCAAGGACAGTTTACAGTCATGGTGGTAAACGAGGCGGTGTTACAACTTTCTGGTTATCGTCCGCCAGATTTGGTAGATACAGTTTATGCAGAACAGCCAATTTCTACGCGTTTTAGCGATAATCGCCCAGATGTGATATTACAAGCACAAGATGTAGCTAAACCCAAAGGTTGGGGTTATGGCGGTGGTTTCTCCACTGGTGCAGCCAATACTCGCACTCGCACCGATTTTCAAGCCTTAGCTTACTACAACGGTTCTGTCCTTACCGATACAAATGGGAACGCACAGATAACCTTTAAATTACCGGATGACTTAACTACATGGCGAGTGATGGCTGTCGCCACTGATGGAAATCTGCGTTTCGGGAATGGAGAGGCGACGTTTATCAGCACAAAGCCACTGCTAACTAATGCCATCTTGCCACAATTTGCCCGTCCAGGCGATCGCATCCTCGCCGGTTTATCTGTAACTAACAACACTGGGAATACAGGGAATCTCTCAATAAATGGCGAACTTAGCGGTACGGTGAAGTTTGCTGATAAAAACCCCACAGCTACTTCTTTGCAAACCAAAGCTGAATCCGCAACTCATGCTTATCGTTTTCCCATGCTGGCGGATAGTGTGGGAACTGGTAAAGTTCGCTTTACGACTCAGTTAAATGGTACAGCCGCAGATGCTTTTGAAGTACCCTTGGAAATTAAGCCAATTGAAATTACAGAACAAGTTGTTGAATCTGGTGTCACTGAAAAACAGGTGAAGATTCCCTTAAATGTTGATAAAAATACCTTTCCTGATGCGGGAGGTTTAGATATTCAGTTGGCGAGTACTTTGATTCCAGAAATTAAAGCACCAGCAAAGCAGGCTGTAGAAGATAATGATTTACCATTTACAGAACCGGCGGCGAGTCAATTAATAATTGCTGCTAATTTGCAAATTATTGCACAGAAATATGGTCAGACATTTACAGAATTTAATCCTAGCCAACAAGCAAATCAAGCAATTGAAAAATTACAAAAACTCCAAATAGCTGATGGTGGTTTTGCTGCTTTCCCCGGACAAGAAAAATCCGACCCTTGGGTTTCTTCCTATACGGGTGAATCTTTGGCTAAAGCTAATCAGGTGTTCCCTAATTTAGTTGATTCTGCAATAGTGTCTCGCCTGAAAGCTTATTTACAAAAAGTTCTAGCAAACCCCGGAGAATACGACTTTTGCAAACAACTACTCTGTAAAAGGCAACTGCAACTTAATGCTTTAATCTCTTTAGCAGAATTAGGAGACAAACGCAATACTTTCCTTGCAGATATTTATGAACAGCGCAATAGCTTTGATGTAGCAACTCAAATTAAACTGGCGCGATACTTATCTCAATTCCCAGAATGGCAAGATGAATCTCAGCAATTAGCGAATAAGCTGCAACAGAATATTTATGAAACTGGTCGCACAGCAGTTGTAAGTTTACCCACTAGTTGGGGATGGATGAGTTCATCTACTACAACCCAAGCGCAAGCTTTACGCTTATTTATTGCCAAACAGAGTAAACCCGAAGTTATAGATAAATTATTCCAAAGTCTTCTGGCATTGCGACGGGATGGTACGTGGCAAACCAACTATAATAATGCCCAAGCTTTAACAGCTTTGGTAGATTATAGCCAGCTGCAACCCACACCACCTAATTTTGTTGCCACAGTGGAATTAGCTGGTAATAAGTTAGGAGAAAATCAGTTTAATGGCTATCAAAATCCCAGCTTACAGCTAAATGTGCCGATGATTAAATTACCTCGCGGGCGTAATGATTTAACTTTGCAAAAATCAGGTAATGGCACTTTACACTATCTGGTTGCTTATAATTATCGCTTGCAAGGAAATCAACCAGGCAGGTTTAACGGTTTACGCATAACACGAGAAATTAGTCAAGTAAATAAAGAGAAAGTTTTGCAAAAAACAGGTCTTTATGCTTTTGATAAACCCTTGACTTTAGCCTCTGGACAGGTGTTTGATATTGGTTTAGAAATCATCGCCGATCGTTCTGTGGATCATCTGGTGATTAAAGATCCTTTACCATCAGGTTTTGAGGCGGTGGATGCGAGTTTTCAAACTGCTACAGCTGCATTACAAGCAAAAGCCGATAGCTGGGAACTTGGGTTTAAGAATGTGTACCGCGATCGCATTATCGCCTACGCCGACCACCTGGAACCAGGAGTTTATAGTCTGCATTACTTAGTCCGTTCTGTGACACCTGGGACATTTTCTTGGCCTGGTGCTGAAGTTCACTTGCAATATGCACCAGAAGAATTTGGGCGTACTGCTGAGTCTACATTAATATTGGAGGATGGGAAGTAATTATTTGCCAATTACGCCTTCTTGAGTAATCCATTCATCTTCCAATGGCTCAAGGTAAAGTTCTATTGCTTCTTGGATATTCTCTAATGCTTCTTCTAATGTTTCTCCTTCACTGATACAACCAGGAAGTGAGGGAACATGGACGGTGTATCCGCCTTCGTCACTGGGTTCTAATACAACTCTGAGTTTCATAACTTGACAATAAAGTTACTTTTTTATTTTCAATGATTTATGGCGATCGCACTGCCACAACTGAGAGAAGAGTAGGCGATCGCTTTTTTCTTGTGCATTCTTGCAAGATATAAATATTTAGTCACAAAGTTTATCATAGCTTAAATCTAAGTTACCGATCAATTTCATAAACAAATCTTGAAATCTTGCAAGAAAGACAAATATATGTATAATAGTTGTCATTATGGACAATAATTTGCTTCTCTCATTGTTAAAAAATAAACTTGTCGAGACTGAGCAAGATGCTGCCAAACTCAGAGAAATTGCTGCAAAGGCTCAAATAGAAGCATCTATCATGGAGGCTTTAGCCAAGAAAATCCAGTCAACCATTGATAGCTTAATGGCTACTCATGGCGAGGAATTGAATGCTAAAGATTACCAGCAGTACATCAAAGGTTTATCTTGTGTCGATGTTTCAGTCAGTGAGGTTCATTTAACCAAGAGTCAATCTTTACAAGACTTTCGTCTTCCAAAAGATATGAAACGTCCTCAGTACAAAAGAACTAGAGGATATGTCACAATTGCAAGACAGATTTTAGTTAATTATCCAAGCGGATTACATATTAATCAATTGACCGAGATAATTTTTGAAACTTGTTCACCTGACGAGTTAGCCAGAGCTAGAAACTCTCTGCTTGCAGAATTAAATCGGGGTGTCAAAGAAGGAAGACTAGCAAAACTTGATGACTCAGAGCATTTTTTACTAGAGATAAAATCATCTGAGGCAAGTGCAGAGTTACCCCTATCAATTGATACGCCTACCAGTCAATTTCCCAACTCAACGGCAAACGTCTTTCAGTAAACCCTTAATTATATTTCATACAAAGGAGTTTTTTGTGGGACAACTATTGAAAAAGTCTGGTAATGAGCAGAATTTTTCCAAAGACTTATTACATGGTGTGGATGAAGATGGTGCTGAATACTTTACAGTAAAAAGTACGGGAGAATCAGGAATGTCTCATGGTGGACTAGCTAGGTTTGTGGATAAAGATAGAACTGCTATAAGTAAATTGATTAGAAAAGTTAGAGCATCTGACCCTAACAGTAACAATCTAGCTCCATGTTTAAAACCTTTTGCTGGCATGAGGTTGACCCTTACGGGTTATTCAGATGGACAGGGACGAGATATTGTAGAAGATGGATTTTGTGCTGCGGTGGTTGAGTATTATGCAAAGTGGTCAAAACCAAGACAGCCAGGAGGTAATATTAAGGCGCAACAGGCATTAAAGCTAATTCAACATCTTGGAATGCGGGTTTTTATTCACCAGAAGACTGGTTGGAAGGCTAATTCTGGCTCTTCCATACCTAATGATTTTGAGCAGGAATTTGCTGTACATAAAGAGCGATTTACTGTTAGACAAATATTAAAAATTGAAAATCACCCAGAGCTTATGTCTGCTGTACAACTGTGGCAAGAAAAACATAGTGCTTCTAGAATGATTTTTGCGGATACCAATGATGCGTTAAATAAATGTCTCCAAGGACTAAAGTCTAGAGAAATTAAAAAACAGAATAATCTTTCTAAAAATGCTGCTATCAGAGACTATTACGACACACGTCCTCTAATGGATTACTCAGCTATGAGTAAATTAGCAGCTAACCAAATTCGTTATCACGATGTCCATCCCGTGGAAGCTGTTTGTAAAGCATTGGATTTATATATGCCTAAGCATAAAGCTGAACTTATACCAGTTATAGAGAATATTTACAAAGCAGACAAAAGATTAAAAGCTGAAGCCAAGCAAAAAAGACTTGCTGCTGGAATTCAGCTGTCATTACCTCTAGATATTTAAATACTGGTAAGCATCACCATCTGCCTTTACAATAAAGGCGATCGCATTATCGCCTACCCCGACCACTTCAAACCTGGAGTTTATAGCTTGCATTACTTAGTTTGTTCTATGACACCTGGGACATTTTTTTGGCCTGGTGCAGAAGTTCACCTGCAATATGCGCCAGAAGAATTTGGGCGTACTGCTGAGTCTACATTAATACTTGAGAATGTAAAGTAATTATTTATACTACTTTTAGCTACAACAAGTCTAAAAATCTTTCCAAGTATATACTCAAATTTTAGCTAAGGTAGAAGGCCTAACCAGCCGATTTGGTTTTTATGAGCGCAGGAAACGCTCATATAAGACTCTTTCTTAACAAGTGTACTTACGTAAAAGCTGCGCTTATTACATAGAAATATTGAAATTAAAGTAAAAATCAATAACAGTAAATTAGCTGGTTACAATTTAGCGTTAGCCTCAATACGATATAACACAATACACCTAAAACCCTGATATAGAGGCGGGATTGATCGTGTGTTCAAAGACCAATTATCTACACACTTTTAACTAAACCTGCAATATCACAAATTAGACATTATTTGCTATTCAAATAGTGGGTTTTGAGCTAATGATTATCAAAAAAGCTTTGAGAATTTAACAACCAAAGCTTGAACAGATTACCTTCCCACAACAAAGTGGGGAAGTTACTTCTGCTTGAATATTAAACATTGAAAATCAGCACAATTAAAAATGCAACAAGTACTAGCATTAATTGAACAAAAAAAACAAGAATTTGCTCAAGTGCCATTGTTTAATTTTATGCAAGATAAAAGTATAAATCCCAGACAAAGGTTAGCTTGGGCACCATGTGCTGCTCATTTTATTATGAATTTTGGAGAACTGAATAAGTATTTTTTGCGAGTAGAACCAACAAACGATCCAATTCAGACATTAATTAACAAACATACTTATGAAGATGACCATCATTGGCTGTGGTTTCTGGAAGATTTGAAGAATCTAGAATTTGACAAAACTTTGCAATTTAGTGATGCATTGAAATTTCTTTGGAGTGAAGAAACTCAGAATGCTCGCTGGTTGAGCTATCAACTCTATCGATATACTTTGCAAGCTACTCCTATTCAAAAAACAATAGTCATTGAAGTTACCGAAGCAACAGGTAATATAATGTTTTCTATAGCAGCAGAGATTGGCAAAGAAATTAAAGCAATTACCCAAAAACCATGCCGATATTTTGCAGATTTCCATTTGGATGTTGAAACTGGTCACATGACAGGTTCATCTGGAATAGAGCAATTGTTACAAGATATTCAACTATCAGAAGCAGCCCAACAAGAAGCTTTTGAACTGGTTGAAAACTTATTTACAGTTTTTACCCAATTTACAAATGGTCTTTTGGTATATGCCAAAAACCATAAAATTGAGCAACCATTGAAAACTGCATAAATTAATCAGCAAATTTATTGAAATTGACAATTAATACCTAATTCAAGCCGGAAGGAGAAATTTTACTATGTCACAGCACGTACAAAATGTTGTAATTGTCGGTGGTGGTTCAGCAGGTTGGATGACGGCAGCTTATTTGAGCAAAGCCTTGAAAAAAAATGTTCAGATTACCTTGGTAGAGTCTTCTAATATTACAAAAATTGGAGTTGGCGAAGCAACTTTTAGTAGCATCAAGTCATTTTTTGATTTTCTGGGATTACAAGAGTATGAATGGATGCCAAAATGCAATGCTACTTATAAAATGGGGATTAAATTTGTTGATTGGAATTCCGATCGAAGACACTTTTACCACCCTTTTGAAAGATTTGATTTTATTGATGGATTCAGTATCTCTGAATGGTGGTTAAAACTTAAGAGTGCCAATGAGGCATTTGATTATTCCTGCTTCATGGCACCGACGCTGTGCGATCGCCAAAGGTCTCCGAGATATCTTAATGGCAAAATCTTTGATGATAGAGTAGAACATTTATTCTCAGAGAAACATTTTTCTGAAAAAAATCTCATCACACTTGCTGATGCTGAAGGGCAATATCCTTACGCCTACCATTTTGATGCAAATCTAATTGCTAGATTCTTGAAAGATTATTCAATACAGAGGGGCGTGAAACAAATTGTTGATGATGTGGTAGATGTAAATTTAACCGAAGATGGAAGCATAGATAGTCTCAAGACTAACGAGCATGGCATTATCAGTGGAGACCTTTTCATTGACTGTACTGGTTTCCGTGGTCTTTTGATTAACAAAGCTCTTGGTGAGCCATTCATTTCTTATTCAGAGTCGCTACTGTGCGATCGCGCGATCGCCATACAGATACCAAGCGATATTCAGAAAAATGGCATCAACCCTTACACAACTGCAACTGCTCTCTCATCAGGTTGGGTCTGGAATATACCTTTGTATGGCAGAGATGGTACAGGATATGTTTATTCCAGCGCCTTCATCTCTGCGGAGGAAGCAGAACAAGAATTTCGCCAGCATCTAGGAAATGTTGCTGATAATTGCAAAGCCTCTCATATCCAGATGAGGATTGGACGTAACAGAAACTCATGGGTGAAAAACTGTGTAGCAATAGGGCTTTCCAGTGGATTTGTTGAACCATTAGAATCTACTGGCATATTTTTTATTCAGCATGGAATTGAAGAGCTAGTCAATCACTTTCCAGGGAAGTCGTTCAATGAAGAGTTGATTCGCAACTATAATAGAGCGATCGCTAACTGTCTAGATGGTGTTCGGGACTTTTTGGTACTCCATTACCGTGCCAGCGATCGAGCAGATACAAAGTTTTGGCAAGCAACTAAGCAAGAAATTAAAGTTCCTACGGAACTGCAAGAAAAGTTAAAGTTGTGGAGAAGCAGATTACCAAATAAAAAGAATATCAATCCATATTTTCATGGCTTTGAGACATACTCTTATTCGGTAATGTTACTTGGACTCAATCATAAACCTGAAGGTAGTTTACCTCTCTTGGAGCATCTTGACGACGAGAAGGCGCTAGCTAAATTTAAGGCAATTAAGGAAAAAGCCAATTACCTGAGTACAAATCTACCCTCTCAATATGAATACTTAACTTATGTAATCAAGTCTCAAGAACAGTCAGAATACCTCAGCGACAATCATTTACCTACTTCATCAGTTAACGATAGCGCATATCAAATTCCTGTGCCAATTTAATATAGAACTTACGCAAACAATAGTCAAAACTTTGATTTTCTTCTTAGGGCAATTCATGAATTGCCCTTACTGCCTCTACTTTTCCGTAAGCCTGATAATAATTGAGGAGAATCCAAGATGACAGCGAAACAAATATGCGTGATTGGGGCAGGAGTGAGCGGATTAGTCTCAGCCAAGACATTTCTTGAAGAAGGTTACGAGGTTACATTGTTCGAGAAGCGGCAGGAACTTGGCGGTGTGTGGGAAAGGTCGAGGGCTTACCCAGGACTCTCGCTCCAAAATCCCAGAGATACCTATGCTTTCTCAGACTATCCTATGCCTGCGTCCTATCCAGAATGGCCTTCAGGAGAGCAAATATGCGCTTACCTTGAATCCTATGCCCAACACTTTGGTGTCACAAAAAAAATTCAGTTCGGTGCAAAAGTAACTAAAGTGGAGCGCAAATCAGGAAATACTCCTGGATGGGTGGTTAGTGTTAGCTTTCAAGAAGATGGTAAGGAGATCGGAAAACAAAATTACGAGTTCGACTTTGTGATTGTATGCAATGGTATTTGTGATATTCCCTATATTCCTAACTTGCCGGGAATGGAAGAGTTCATTGCCGCCGGAGGTGAGGTAATACATAGTAATAACTTTAATGACGGCTCTGTAATTGAGGGCAAGCGAGTGGTTGTCGTCGGTTTTGGCAAGTCAGCCACCGATCTGGCGAATGTCGCAGCTAGCAAGGCTAAGGAATGTACCCTTGTGTTCCGTCAAGCGTTGTGGAAATTTCCCAACTTCTTTCTCGGTTTGTTGAACATCAAGTATATTTTCCTAACTCGGTTTGCGGAAATTTGGATGCCCTATCATAAACTTCAAGGATGGGAAAAGTGGCTGCATAGTTTTGGAAAGCCACTGGTATGGGCATTCTGGCGGCTAAATGAGACTATCATGCGTTTACAGTTTCCCCTTGATGCTTGTGGGATGGTGCCCAAACAACCGATGAACAAATTGATTGGTTGTAGTGTCGGCTTGGTGCCTAAAGGCTTTTTTGAGCATGTACGCGCAGGCAAAATTCGTCCTGTGAAGACAAAAATCAACAAGTTTTTTGCTAGTGGCGTGGAATTGGATAACGGCGAGCAAATACAGGCAGATGTGGTTGTCTTTGGCACGGGCTTTCTTCAGGATATCCCCTTTCTAGAAGAGAAGTACCGCAGACACGTATTTGATGAGGAAGGCACTATCCATCTTTACCGCCATCTCATTCACCCTCATGTTCCCCAGATGGGTTTTGTTGGTTATAACTATACTTTCTGTGCCCAGTTATCAGCAGAAATTGGTGCTAGGTGGTTATCAGAGTATGTCAAAGGAAATTTACCTTTACCATCCCCGCAACAGATGTTAGAGGATGTAACAGCAGAGTTGGAATGGAGGAAGAAAGATAGACCTTATGCTTTCGTCAGTGGAGCATGTGTAACTCCTTTTACATTCCATTACATTGATGAATTGGTTCAGGATATGGGTCTTAGCACCCGCCGCAAACCAGGAAACCTGCTTGCATTGATGATGCCAGCAGATCCATCTGCCTACAAGAATCTCCGACAGGAATTACAGACAAAACAACAGTCGTCTCTTAATGATTCTGCGATCGCGGCTAGTGTAGAGTTAACAAGCGTTCCTTGATATCTCCATAATACGGTTCGATAAAGTTCTAAACCGAACTGTATTATGAAGAGTGCTGAGTACTAAAAGAACCTAAATTTTTCAGTATTAACAGCTTGTTTTACTGTTGCATTGGAATCTCAATCACAAACTCAGTCCCCTCTCCCAGAGTTGATTCACAGCTTAACTGACCTTTATGTTTGTCCACTACCACTTGATAACTAATTGACAACCCCAACCCCGTACCACTTCCTACTGCCTTAGTAGTAAAAAATGGATCGAATATTTTTTGCTGCACCTGTGCAGTCATCCCATAACCGTTATCAGCAATCCGAATCTTCAATGTATTTACTTCTCCTAGTTCAGTACGAATACGAATCTGAGGATTTTTCCTTGGAGAATCTTCTCCATTGTTGTAATCCTCTAAAGCATCGATCGCATTACTTAAAATATTCATAAACACTTGGTTGAGTTGACCGGCATAGCAAATAACATTCGGCAGTTGTGCGTATTCTTTAAATACTTCAATTTCCGCACGTTCGCTCTTTTCTTTGAGTCGGTGCTGTAAAATCATTAGGGTACTGTCGATACCTTCATGGATATTGACAGGCTTCATTTCCGATTCATCGAGACGAGAGAAGTTACGTAAGCTCAGAATAATATTTCGGATACGGGAACTACCCACCTTCATCGAATCGAGAACCCTTGGAAGGTCTTCTGTCAGAAATTCTACATCCATTTCCTCAATTTTTTGCTCCACAATTGCTGAGGGATGGGGATATTGTTGCTGATAAATATTAATCAAATCTAGCAATTGTTGAACATAATCACTTGCGTGAGTTATATTACCATGAATAAAATTGATAGGGTTATTAATTTCATGAGCAATTCCTGCCACCATTTGCCCTAACGAAGACATTTTTTCACTTTGAATTAATTTACTTTGGGTACTTTGTAATTCTTCTAAAGCTTCTTGCAGATGCTGATTTTTTTCGTTCAATTCTGCTGTTCTTACTACCACTCTTTCCTCTAATACATGACTGTATTCCTCCAATTGCTCATTCGCCTCAGCCAAATTATTGTAGAGAATGGCATTTTCTAAAGAAATTGCAGCTTGGATAGTTAAGAGTTTGAGAACTTCTAAGCGATCGCGTGTAAATGCTCCTGTAGTTAAATTATTTTCTAGATAGATCAGCCCTAGCAATTTACCTTGATTAAGCATTGGAATACATAATATGCTTTTTGGTTGCTCACGGTTAATATAACTATCTATTGCAAAAGAAGCTTGATCTGTAATGTCATCAATTACTAATATTTCTTGGGTTCGTTTGACATAATTAATCAGAGAAATAGGAACAATATCGCTAGACTCCAAAGGAATAGATAAAAACTCTGTGTGAGTATCTCTAAAAGTGGAAGCAGAACTAATTGCAGCAATAGTTAAGTCTAAGTTATTAGCTTCACTCAATATCAGCACACATTTAGAAGCTCCTGCATTCTCCATCACAACTTCCATTAAAGTAGAAAGGAGTGCCTCTAGTTCAATTTCTCCAGATACTGCTTGAGAAGCTTTAATGACAGTTCCCAAATCTAACATATCTGAAATACTAGTGTTGGAGCCAATGACAGTTTCATTCGTCACCAAAGTAGATTTATTGCTAAGTGTAGATAAGTGTAGACTCAGTTCAGGTAGATTCTTTCCACTGTAAGAATAGCTAGGTTCTTCTTGCTGAATCATCGGGAGAAGTAATTGAGGATAGCGTTTTTGCAAATCATCAACTTTGGCTAATGCTCCCCAGCGAACATAGCAATAATAAGCATCAGTGAAGTATAGTTGGGCGATTCTTTGTTTACCCCATTTGAAATAAAATGTACCCGTTAATTCACAAGCCAGAGCTTCATCGTTAATGTACTCATTTTCTTTGCTCAGGGAAATCGCGTTCTCGTAATTATCTATCGCTTCAAGATATTGACCAAGAACTCGATGCCGTTCTGCCTCAACTAAATAAAATTTATGTAAATAATTCATTGGAGCATGATCTGCCCAGTGTGCTATTTTTTCCTGATTTTCTATAACTTTTTTTAGAATTTTTTGTTGTTTATCTTCATCAACATCAGGGTACAAAGCAAGCTGTACTAATGAATCATAAAAATAGAATTGAGAACTGATAATCATTCCTAGACCGGCATATAAATACTGTTCTGCCTTCAGAGAATTTTCAAGTGCTTGGGAATAATCTGTAAACAGGTAACATAGTTGCAGCTTACAAATAAATAAGCAAATCATTGCAACTCCATCATTAGCCGCTATATGAATTGGTAACATTATTTTCTCATCATACGCGTCACCAATTAAACAGCAAGAGTTTTCTGAGGAACCTAATAAATTCAATACCATCTGGCGATATATTTCATTCCAATGAAAAACCCGCTCTTGCTTTATTTGTTTTATAGCATTGCTATGCGTTGCCATTTCCTGCTCAAGAGTAACTAATTCCTTACCAATAAAATATGCATAATAGGAGTACGTATAAAGACAATAAGCCCCAAATTCTAAATCTCCTGTTTCTAAATTGTTAGAGTAAACTTCTATCAAAGGTTTTAATGTATTTCTAACATGTTCTTTCCAGGGTTTGATGAGTTGATTATATGTTTGAATTACCTTCAACATAACTTCTTGAGCTTGGAATTTCGTCAACATACTTTCAGCCAGTTTGCCAAATCGATAGCCAGACTCAATATCTCCCACTACACTGCACAATATAATCCCATAAGCAACATACACGAATGCAGATAAAGATGCATTGCCATATTTAATCGATAAGTTGATCTGATTCAGAACTATTAATGGAAACAATGTAGGAACAGCTGTGTAGGCAAAAGCAGTTATATTAGATAATATACGTATCACTACTAATGACCGAAAGTCCGTCATTTGAGGTAAATTAATTAAGTCTTCAATACTTCTGTCGTTTAAATGCGATGCTGTTTTTGCTAATGCTATTTCAATATCAGACTGCTGAGGATTAGAGGGAAAGTCTACCCCTAACAATTTTAAAAATGCTAATGCAAGATTAACAGCTTCTAGTGCTTGACCCTGTGCGCCATAAGCTTGAATTTTTACTTCATATACTTTCACTTTTTCTAAAAGTGTTTTAGCTCTTACTAATACCACCTCTGCCAATTTCTCCATCTGCTCAAAGTCGCCAGCCAAGTATGCTGCTTCTGTTGCTATTTCATACAAAGCTAGAGTTAGCTCATATTTTATCTCCCAACTATTATCTGCTAGTAGCTCAATTCCAGTAGTTAAATACTTAAGTGCCGATGAATAAGCTGTTGATACTAAAGCTTTACGTCCAGCAATTAGATTCATTTCAGCTAATTCATTACGTTTAGCTTGATGGGTGATAAATTCAGCTGCAATATTCAAATGATTGACAAGCTCAAAAATATTTTCTTCCCGTTCGGCAAATGGAGTATTTTTCAAGAGAAGCAGACCAATTTTTAAGTGCATTTGCTTGATTTGGTCTTTGGGAATTAAAGAATAAGCTGCTTGCTGAACTCTATCATGTACGAATTTATATCTGGGAAGTTGGGAATTAGTTGCTGAGAAATTTTCTGATTCTCTACTTGAAAAGCTTAATAGTTCTCTATCATTTTCTGGTGCCAAATTATAACTATCTTTCTGAAGTATAATTAGTCCTTCAAGTAATGCTTGCCATAAGTCAGATGCAGTATCTATTACAGATTTTTCATTAACAAGTGATAATGTTTTTAAGTCAAAATCATTACCAATGCAAGCAGATATTTTTAATACATTTTGTACATTGTAGGGCAATTTTCCTATTTGTATGCCCATAAATTCTACTACATCATCTGTAAAAGATAACGTTTTAATTTTGGTAATATCATACTTCCAATGCCCAGCATCAAAATTTAATTCAATTAGTCCATCATCATATAATAATTTGAGAAATTGAGATGTGAAGAATGGATTGCCTTTAGTTTTGAAAAACACCATTTGAGTCAGAGGTACAGCAATGACTTCTGGACAACGTAGCGTATCGGCAATCAGATAATTTAAATCAACTTGACTTAAAGGTAAGAGTTTAAATGTATTAATTACTCCTCCAATTTTGGCAATTTCTTGCAGTGTCAAATGTAAAGGGTGTAGATTTGAAACTTCATTATCTCTATAGGCGCCAATTAGTAGCAAGCTACCTTGACTTTCAGATATTTTCTCTGTATCCTTAGCAAGGTGAGAAGAAGTTCCATCCATTAATAGTTGAATAAATTTCAAAGAAGCCGTATCTGCCCATTGCAAATCATCTAGAAAAATAACTAGAGGATGATCTTTCGTAGTGAAAACCTGGATAAATCTTTGGAACAATAAATTGAAACGATTTTGAGCGGCGCTACCAGTAAGTTCAGCAGATGGGGGTTGTTTGCCAATAATTATTTCCAGTTCAGGAATTACATTAATGATTACCTGAGATTGCGTACTCAATGCCGATAAAATTTTGGTTTTCCACTGTTGAATTTGGGCGTCTGTTTCAGAGAGTATTTGACTAATTAAATCTCGCAAAGCTTGCACCAATCCTGACAACGGAATGTCACGTTGGAATTGGTCAAACTTCCCTTTGATGAAGTAACTACGCTGTCTAGCAATGGGTTTGTGGACTTCATTAACCACAGCAGTTTTACCAATCCCTGAGTAACCAGAGACTAAAATCATTTCCGTGCTTCCCTTTGTCACTCGGTCAAAAGTAGTGAGGAGAATTTCAATCTCTCTTTGACGACCATAAAGTTTTTCAGGAATGGCAAAATGATTTGAGATATCCCGACTTCCTAATTCAAAGGCTGTAATATTTTGTTTCTCTTGCCATAGCTTTTGACATTTCTCCAAGTCATATCTGAGTCCATGAGCGCTCTGATATCGGTCTTCGGCATTTTTTGCCATCAGCTTGCTGATAATATCAGATAAAATTGTGGGAATATTAAAGTTAATATGACTAGCTTTTGGCGGTTCTTTGGCAATGTGAGAGTAGACTAACTCCATCGGTTCAGTAGTACTAAATGGTAACTGCCCTGTCAGGAGTTCAAAGAAGGTGATACCCAAGGAATAAAAGTCGGTACGGTAGTCTATACCTCGATTCATGCGTCCTGTTTGTTCAGGGGAAATGTAAGCTAGAGTACCTTCTAGGACGTTGGGATTTGTAAGAAATTGAATTTCTTTTGGTAATAGAGTTGCAATACTAAAATCGATGATTTTAGTCTTACCCGTTATCGGATGAATCAAAATGTTAGCGGGTTTGATATCTTTGTGAATTATGCGATGGCGATGTAGCTGTTCTAAAGTTGCACTAATTTCAATGGCAATATCGAAAAACTCACTCAATGAAACAGAATGATTTCCTTTTTTCTGCTCTTCTTGCTGCCAGAGATTAAGGGCAATACCACCAAAGTCTTCCATTACTATCACATACCTGTTGTGATATTTTTCTAGGTTGATTGGTTTGATTATGCCTGAGATTTCAATATTTTGGGTAATAGTATATTGATTGTGAAACTGATTAATTTCAGCAAAATTAGGATCTTCATTACGCATCAATTTTAAAATAACTGATTGCCGATCTTTTTCTCTGATGGCTCGATAAACTAAGGTTTTTTTACCTGAATATAATTGCTGAATAATGCGATAGCCAACTATAGGAAATATTGTATTTGATTCTACTAACATTGCGTCTAGTTATGATAATTTTCTTTCTCTGGTTTAGTATACCCAGAGCATAGTAGCTACTATCAGTGAGTCATGTAATTTTGTCAGGTGCTATAAATTAAGATTATTAATCACCAATTGGCAGCAGATTGTAGGTAACTGAACTATAAGAATATCAGTGTATTAACGGGTAATGAGTGGCTATTTATGTTTAGTTTTTCAAAAAGCGAAAATTGAAAAATGCTGCGATCGCACATAAATATTAGACATTTTAACCGCAGACAGATATTCATTTCGCTGTATCTAAAGGTAGAGAATCTACTCACAATTGTTCATAGTTTTGACAGCAAGATACATTTAACAAAACACACTGTGTATAAAAAAATAATAGTTACGTAAGTTATCGCCAAATTACAAAAGCGATGTCTGCGACAAGACGTAGCGTCTCCGACAGGAGAAGCGTCTACGCACTCATAACTTTATTCAATTTTTAAGACTTCACTACTACCCATTGCGTCACAGCCGCCATTGCTCGCCAACCTAAAAATTTACCAATAGGTTCCGCCCGTTGAATGGCAATACGAGTTAAATTGCCACCGACTCGTTCATACCATTGAAATAAAGTTTGCTCGCCTTCTACTGTGACAACATTGGCCACTAAACGTCCACCCGGCCGCAGTGCTTCCCAGCAAACATCAAAAAGTCCCGTTGCTGTCACCCCACCACCAATAAAAATGGCGTCTGGTGCTGGCAAATCTTTCAGGGTGTGGGGCGCTTTACCTTCAATGATTTGCAGATTTGGAGTACCGAGAGTGGCAGCGTTGTCAGCAATATACAGTAGTCTAGACGAGTTTTGTTCGATCGCGATCGCTCGACATCGCGCATTACTCCGCATCCATTCAATTGAAATTGAGCCGCAACCCGCGCCTACATCCCACAATAATTCTCCTGGTGTGGGTGCTAAAGCTGCTAGGGTGATTGCCCTAACTTCACGCTTGGTTAACTGTCCATCGTGGTGGTAGGCGTTATCTGGCAATCCTGGTAATCTTGGCAATGAAATAACCCCAGTATCAGCAATACAATTAACTGCGATCGCATTCAAAGCCGCAACTTCGGTTTCACTCCAGGATGCAGCCGTACCTTCTACAATTCTTTCATGAGCGCCGCCCATACGCTCCAATACAGCGATCTTACTGCCACCATAGCCGCGATTTGCCAAAATTTGAGCAACGAGCGCTGGGGTGTCTTTACCCTCACTCAAAATCAACAGTCGCGCTCCCGGATAAATGTAAGACTGGAGTAGAGAGGATGGACGACCATTCAAACTCAAGGTTTCTACCTCAGTCAAAGACCATCCCACCCTGGCACAGGCGAGGCTGAAGGCTGAAGGTGCAGGGATAATCGTCATTTCAGAAACGGGAATTCGCCGCGCTAAGGTGACACCAATGCCGTAACACATCGGATCGCCGCTTGCGAGTACGCAGATTGACTGACCCCGGCGCTGAATGATTTCCTCTACTGAACCACTAATGGGAGATGTCCAGACTAGTTTCTCACGTCGATCGTCTGTAGGAAGCATTGCTAAATGGCGATCGCCTCCCACAATTACTTTCGCTCGATCGAGTAAAGAAAGAGCGATCGCGCTTAACCCCTGTAATCCATCTTCCCCAATGCCAACAATAGAAAGCCATTTCATGATTAATTAAGTAGGTCGGTGTGGAATATTTATCCTTGGGATGAGGCAGGAGGCAGGAGGCAGGAGGCAGGAGGTAGGAGGCAGGAGACAGGAGGCAGGAGGCAGGAGGTAGGAGGGAAGGGGTTTGAGTCTATTTAATTTTTATTAAAATGGTTTAGTTTTTCCACATCGTTCTACTTACTTTATAAGGTTGTTGGCACGAACTTTTAACTGATAATTCCGAGATTGTTGTAGATTTCGATCAGATTGCCATCGGGATCGCGCAAATGAGCTGTGCGGATTCCCCAGCTTGGGCGATCTTGTGGTTGAGTCACAACGAGCGCATTTTGAGCCTTTACTTGCTCATAGACCTCATCCACGTTATCGACTGCCAAAATCAAGACTATTTTATCTCGATTGACAACGTATGAAGGCTGTTCAATTCTTGGGACTACTTCAGCCATTAATTCTTTTTTGAACAAACCCAGCTTGAGATATCCGGTATTAAACTCAGCATATCCGCTATTTTCATCGCCCCAATCGACATCAAATTTCAGCAGATCCCGGTAGAACAGAAAAGAATCTTTGTAGTTGGAGACAAGCAGTCTCAGGTGTGTTAGCTGAAGCTTCATATCTGTTGGGTTAGTCTATTAACTGTGAATTCTAGGTTCTGGGTGCAAAGTCGCCAGCAACTCGCTTTCGACAATTGCTAATTCATCAAGTCGCTGCATAACAATTTCTTTGTCGAAATAAGTAGCAGCTAAAACCCAATATATACCGTAGTGACGCGCTTCGGATGCCATTAGCCCACGATAAAATTTTGCTAACTCTGGCTCTGGACAGTGAGCAGCTAATAGTCCCAGGCGTTCGTGAGAGCGAGCTTCAATTAAACCAGTGACTAGTAAGGAATCCAAAAATCGCTCAGGTTCTTTGGGGCGTACTTGAGCTTTTAAACCAGCGCCATAAGGAGGCGGTGGTAGGGGAGCTAGGGGAATATTTCGGCGTTCTAACCATTGGTTGACTAGCTCAAAATGTTCTAGTTCTTCGCGGGCGATCGCAGTTAACTCCCGAACCATTTTAGTATTGGAAGGGTAGCGAAACATCATGTTTAAGGCTACGCCTGCTGCTTTGCGTTCGCAGTGGGAGTGGTCGAGTAAGATGATATCTAAATTAGCGATCGCTTGTTCTAACCAAGCAGAACTAGTGGGCTGTTTCAGGGCGTTGATAGTCGATAACTGAGTAAGCACAGAGTCAATCAATTTTGGATTTTGGATTTTGAATTTTGGATTTTTCAATAGTTTAAACTATTAGTCCACCAAAGAAACTTTGCAGGATTTATCGTCAGAAAATCAAGTTCTTTTCTCCCTACCTTCCCTGCTCCCCCTGCCTCCCCTGCCTCCCCTGCCTCCCCTGCCTCCCCTGCCCCCTGCCCCCTGCCCCCTGCTCCCTACTCCCTCATTCCTGCTGCTGCCGTTTCTCGATTTCTTGAGTAGAAATCATACTGCTGACTCTCTCTACATCTACCATCATCAAAACTGCTCCTTGCATTTCAATACCAAGCAGCGGAGTAATTGCTACGTAACATTTTATTTGTCTACCCCGACGATTGGTAGCATCAAGGATCATTTCTTGAAACTGCTTTTTGCCGGATAGAGATTCACGAATAGGCGATCGCAACTGCTCGACGGGTAGCCCAATATCTAAGTTGAAGATAGATTTGCCGATCACTTCATCAGTTCGTAAACCCCATAAATCTTCTACCATATAATTCCAAATAGAGATATTAAAGTTGCCGTCAATTACCACTACTCCCGTTTGCAGACTTCTGAGAATAGAAATTAGACTAATATTTGTGCGATTAAGTTCTGTGGTGCGCTGATTCAATTCGCTATTAATTGTCTGTAATTCTTCATTAGTCGATTGGAGTTCTTCATTCATTGTCTCCAATTCTTCATTGGTAGATTGTAATTCTTCGTTGGTAGTTTCTAACTCTTCATTGGTAGATTGGAGTTCTTCGTTGGTAGTTTCTAACTCTTCATTGGTAGATTGCAATTCTTCGTTGGTAGTTTCTAATTCTTGTTGAGAACGTTTCAAGGCATCTTGGAGTTTAATATAACGGGTGACATCATGAAAGGAAATACTGACTCCTAAAAAGCTGTTATCTGTTTCTTGTAAAGGCGTAATTTGTACATCTAAATATTGAATTTCTGTGTTAGATATATAGCGCTCTACATTTGTTAGGCTCACAGGGCGGCGTTCGGTATAAGCCCGTTCAATTAGCGATCGCAATTCAACAGGCCGATAAGAAAGTTCTAGATCCTGGAAGGGACGAGCTAAATCTTTGGGGAAAAGGGAGAACAAAATCCGCGCTTGCTCGTTCACCATTACCAGAATGCCATTGGTATCAATGACTATTTGGGCGATTGGAGTTGTGTCAAAACCCATATCTCGCAATCGGAGATTTCGAGCCAAACGGTTGGTAGATTCGTCATCTGTGGGATTTGCCATAACTAAAAGGCGATCGCGTAAATTTACCGTCGATAGTTTAGTGAATATTCGGTTTTTCAAGTCCAGCGGCATAAACAAATTAGAATGCATCAATAGCATCTCTGCTTTTCCTAAAAACAGATAGCCATTCTCATTTAGTGCAAAATTAAACCGGGCTAGAATTCGCCCTTGAGTCTCAGAATTAAAATACATTAATGTATTGCGGCTGACTAATAAATCTAAGCGCGAAATTGGTGCATCCTGAAGCAAATCGTGGCGACCAAAAATCACTGAGCGGCGCAAGTCTTGGCGGAAAACATAGCGGTTCCCGACAAGTTCAAAGTATTTCTGCCGCAGTTCATCTGGTATAGATTGGACATCTTTTACTGAATAAACGGCTTGCCTAGCCTGGTTGAGAGCATCTTCATCTACATCTGTGGCGTAGATTTTCACTCGTTGGCGAAATTCCTCTGCTCCCAATATTTGGGCCATCAACATTGCCAGGGTATAAGCTTCTTCTCCAGAAGCACAGCCAGCGCTCCAGATACGGATTTGATCGGATGCATTTTTATTGTTAATCAGATTAGGCAGTATTTGCTCTGCTATTTCTTCCCAAGCTGATGAATCTCGAAAAAAAGCGGTGACGTTAATTAAAATCGTATTGAAAAGATGATTAAATTCTTCTGGATAAACTTCTAGATAGTCTTGATACTCTTCAAAATTTTCTATGTTTAATGACTGCATCCGCTTGAGTACTCGACGTATCAAAGTCGAGCGCTTATAGCCTGTAAAATCAAATCCCCGGCTTTGTCTGAGATAAACCAGTAAATTTTCAAATTTAGGATCTTTTTCTGCGGAAGTCATAGTTTAAGGGGGCAGGGGGCAGGAACAAAGGAGTGGAGTTATAGATTATGCTTCCACGAGTATCAAAGCCTCATTAATGGAGCTAAAAGACTCATTAATGAAGTTCAAAGCCTCATTAATGGAGTTCTGAGCCTCATTAATGGAGTTCAAAGCCTCATTAAACTATGTTGACACTAAGTTGGTTGCACTTTAATACATATCTCCTCTACTCCCCTGTCCCTATGCCTCTGAGTTTAGTTAAATTTTGCCATGATTAAACTTACCAGGGTGGTAGAAATTTCATCAAGGGGGAGAATAAAATCTACATTGCCAGTGTTAATTGCGGCGGAGGGCATCCCCGCAAATTCGGCGGTTTTTACGTCTTGGACAATGACAGTACCGCCCATTTTTTTAATCGCTTCTACTCCCATTGCGCCATCGCTACCGGTTCCACTTAGCACGAGGGCGATCGCTCTGTCTTTGTAAGTGGCTGCAACTGATTCAAATAATAAGTCAGCCGAAGGACGTAAAAAATGTACTAATTCCGACTGTGATAAAGAAAGTGTACCGTCACCATTAACTAACAAGTGACGATCGGGTGGAGCAACGTAAGCCGTTCCTGGGGTAAGGGAATCTCCTTCTTGTGCCTGTTTGACAGTAATATCTGTGCGCCGACTGAGAATTTCTGCCATAAACGACGGATGTTCTGGAGCCAAGTGTTGCACAATGGCGATCGCGGCGGGAAATTCTGCTTTTAGAGTCGATAGCACTTGAATTATAGCAGTCAGTCCACCTGCGGAGGCTGCGATCGCCACTATATCAAAGGCAGCATTGGTAAAGTGAGGTGGATGATTTTTGGCATTTTCTGCCATTTCAATCATGATTTTGCGCCTATGACTATCTGCGTAACTTTTTAGTTACAAATAGCATTACATTAATTAAGTTACAATTTTTTATTATTTACATATATTATACAGGATATTTGAACTACTTCAGCATTTTTTTACCTTTAGCGATCGAATTCACAGGTTAATCTTCCTGCTCTAGAATACGTTTCGCCTCCAAAAGTTGCTGCTTATGTTCCTCACTAACTGTTGGGTATTGCAGATTTAGTTCTTCTAATTTTGTGCAGATAATATTGGCAACGGTCAGGCGTGTAAACCATTTGCGATCGGCAGGGATAATATACCACGGTGCCCATTTAGTACTAGTATTATTAAAAACTTCTTCATAAGCATTCATATAATCATCCCAAAAAGCTCGTTCTCGGACATCATTATCTGAAAACTTCCAATTTTTATCAGGAGAGTCAATCCGTGCTATAAAGCGTTTTTTCTGCTCTGACTTAGAGACATTTAGAAAAAACTTCAAAATAATTACGCCATTATCAACCAAATATTTTTCAAAGTTATTTATTTCTTCAAAACGCTGTTTCCATATCTTATTTCCATTAGGAATGTGAGGAAGTTGTTGTTTTTGAAGCATTTCTGGATGGACGCGAACCACTAGCGCTTCTTCATAGTATGAACGGTTAAATATGCCAATTCTTCCTCTTTCTGGCAGAGCTTTCATTGAGCGCCACAAGTAATCATGGTCTAATTCTTCCGCACTGGGACCCTTAAAACTAAACACCTGAAATCCCTGTGGATTAACACCAGAAGTTACGTGTTTAATAGTGCTGTCTTTACCAGCAGCATCCATTGCTTGAAAAATAATCAACAGAGCATAAGTGTTTTGAGCATAAAGAATATTTTGGTAATTAGCTAGTCGTTCAATATCTACCTTTAATTTGGTTGCAGCATCAGCTTTTTGATGAAAATCAGTTTTATAAGCTGGGTCATAGTTTTTTCTCAGAGAAATCTTTGAACCTGGCGGAACAATGAAAGCATCATGATTCATTTATAAAATCTCCTAACAACTATTTAATACACAAGCACATTTTGAAGCGTTAATCCCTGAAAGTTATGATTTATTAATAGTAATACCAATTTGAAAAGACCATTTGTAGAGACGCGATTCATCGCGTCTTTACCCAAAGATGTGTTGCAATCATTAATTGAATTGGTATAAGAATTCAGTACCCAAGATTCATGAGTCAAAATTGATCGGGAATTTAGAATAATTGATATATTTATTCACCAAAGTTTATCCTGATTTTTTAACCATTATGTGTTATCCAGAAACCTTGTAGAGAGTTAGCACTACTACCTCTCTACATTCTTTTTCACTCATCTCTCTATGACAAAACTTAGTTATGAATTACTTCCGTCGCTTTGGCATAGGACGCATTGCTTCACGTCCCAAGATAAACATCCCCGTGATACCTAAACAGACAAACCAAATATATTGATACCAATATTGCCGAATTTGTACAACTGTACTGGTTTTTGGATGCAATGTATTTAAGTATAGCAGCAGCATCAATATCATCAGTGCCCCAAAACCAACAAGGCTCAAGCCAATAAAAATCCGTGCAGAACGCAGTTCAAAATCACTAATAGTATTTAGGTCAATTTCTGCCAGTTCCTTAAAGGAGTCATCCGCCAAAGATGAGGCTGCTTGGACTCTATTACTCAGTTTTGATGGCAAAATCGGCGACAGTTTCGCTACAGTTGAGCAACGAAGTAAAGCCTCAGTATCTCGCAGCAATTCCAGTGGTTTACGGGTAGTAGTTGGTTGAGCAAACTCTATGTTGTCTGTAGGAGTTGAGGCATTAGCTTTGCTTTCAAAATCCATAGTATACTTCGGAAAAACCAGGATATACATAGCCTAGCGAATCAAAAGACAAATGCGTGAAAATAATTCGTAATTTGTAATTAATTGATTTCTGAGAAAAATACCAATCATTATACATTACTGATAAATTCTGACTCCTGACTCGTGGGTGCTGAATTCTTACTGAAAAACTATTCGTCCATTTCTTTTAATGTCGCTAATGCCGATGGAGATAAACGACTGAGATAGCGGAATATCCAATATTTAAAGATAGTATTTAAAATTACAGGAAATGTAGCAATAAAGAAAAAGATTACATTTCTAGTGGGTGGTAAACCTAAATGTTCTGCCAATCCTGCAAGCAGGACTTCCCACCCGTCTGGTGAGTGAAATCCAACAAATATATCTGTAAACAGAATAATAAAAAAAGCTTTAGCACTATCGCTCAGACCAGAGACAATGGTATCCATAAAAGACTTAAGGATCGCAATTTCTCTTTTGCTCATGGCGATAACTATACCAAAAGAAAATAGTGATATTAAATCAGCAAAAACATTACTAATACTACTATTACTTTTTCTGCTAAATTCTTCCGAGATTTCAATTGCTTTACTTTTAATTTTTTCTTGTGTTAACTCTGAAGAAAGTGCTGGTGCTTGATTAATAAAATATTCAAATCTCAATTCTTGTTGAAAATTATGGAATTCATGGAGAGCTTCTTTCTCCATATCAGAATTGATGAATATTGTAGCTGCATTATCTCCTCTAACCCTTTCTAATATTGGACTTACAATATATTCTTTAGATAAATATTGAGTTAGAAACGGTACAAGAATGAGAACTATCAAAAATCGCAGAGCAATTATTGTTCTACCTTTAGAAAGGCGATAATTTCTGACAAATTCTTCTTCTGTCTGCGGTGCGAAATCTGCTTGAATTTTATTAATTCTTCTGCGAATAGAACTTTTAGGTAATCTAGTTTTTTGAATTGGAGGGTTAATTTGAGGATCGTTTATATTAGATGAATTTAGCTGTTTTTTTATTTCGCTATCGTTAATGTTTAAAGTTTGATAATTTGACACTAAAGAAGTATTATTAATTGCTTCATCTTTAATAGCATATTTCTCTACTACTTCATCAATAATCTTCAATTTTTCTAATAAAACAGAATTAGAAATATTGACAATTCCCCGACTAAGCTGGAATTCAGCAAGCCTGATCTTAATAATAGTTAGATTCTTATTAAGATATACTTGCCAATAAGACATGACATTTTCAGTATAGTTTACTGATTGTAAAGATATTTTTTTGCTATCAAAATGTTCGTTCTCAACGTTTTTAATTCTCTGAGCTGCTTGGTAAGCTTCTAAAAGTGCCCTTTCTGGCGTATCTGAAAACCAACGCTTAAGCGATCGCAAATATTTTTGGAATGTTCTGGTAAGTGAGTTTTTCATTACATATATGACTTTTAGATAATGTGTATTATAGTTATATAATCATAAAAAATGGGTAATACAGCTAAATAGTTAGTCCAATCCAGATTCAGGTAATACTCCCTGATGCGATGTCTAGGAAGGGCTACGTCTACGCTAGCAATTTTATATTACCTGCAAACTCAGATGGTCGGCATAGATTGGCAGTTTATCCATTACACTGTCATTATTGACACTAAATGTCAGTATTTCTGCTCTATACAAAAGCCTTGATTGTAACATTTCACAATCGAAGCAGATTTTTCATTATTCCAGAGTCTATCACTGTTAAAGGGAATAGCAAGTAAAGATGTTGCTTTCTCATTTCCCTTATCCCTCTATTCACTACTCCCCACTCCCAAGTTTTAAATTATGAGTTTGAGTCTATGCATGATTGTGAAAAACGAAGCAGCAACACTGCCTAAATGCCTGAGCAGTGTGAGAAAAGTAGTGGATGAAATGATAGTCTTGGATACAGGCTCAATCGATCGCACTCCCAATATTGCCCAACAACTCGGTGCAAAAGTTCATCATTTTAAATGGTGTAATGACTTCAGTGCTGCCCGCAATGCAGCTCTCAAATATGTCACTGGTGATTGGATTTTGGTATTAGATGCTGATGAAACTCTAACTCCAGCAATTGTACCGCAGTTACGAGAGGCGATCGCAACAGATGAATACCTGCTCATCAACCTCGTCCGCCAAGAAGTTGGTGCAGAACAATCTCCTTATTCTCTGGTTTCCAGGCTATTCCGCAATCATCCAGATATTCGTTTTGACCGTCCTTACCATGCCTTGGTAGATGATAGTGTGTCAGAAATTTTAACCAAAGAACCTCACTGGCAAATAGGTTATTTACCTGGGGTTGCCCTTGTACACACAGGATATCAAAAAAGTGCGATCGCTCAAAATAACAAATATGCCAAAGCCGCTACAGCGATGGAAGGGTTTCTCGCAACTCATCCCAACGATCCCTATGTTTGCAGTAAATTAGGAGCGTTGTATGTGCAAACTGGGAAAATTTCTCAAGGTATGGATTTGCTAAGACATGGAATCACCGTTGCTGAAGACAACTACGATATTTTATATGAACTCCACTATCATTTAGGCATTGCCTACAGTCGCTTGCAAAAATACCCACAAGCGATTTCTCACTATCAAGCTGCCATCAAATTGCCAATTTATCCCATGCTTAAACTAGGAGCATACAACAACTTGGGTAACTTACTCAAAGCAGCAGGAGATTTCAACGGTGCGAAAACTGCTTATATCACAGCTTTGAAAATCGATCCCACTTTTGTTTTTGGACATTATAATTTGGCGATGACATTTAAGGCTTTGGGTTTATTTGCAGATGCGATCGTATATTATCAACATGCAATTACCTTAAATCCCAACTATGCCGAAGCATATCAAAATTTGGGGGTAGTGTTGCTGAAAGTTGGCAATCATCAAGATAGTTTAGCAGCTTTTAAAAAAGCGATCGCCCTTCACGAAAGGTATAATCCCGAAGAAGCGAAGAGACTACGCCAGGGATTGCAAGAGATGCAGTTAATATAGGGCATTGGGCATGGGGCATGGGGCATGGGGCATTGGGCACTGGGCATGGGGCATGGGGCATGGGGCATTGGGCATTGGGTATGGAGGAGAATAACAAATGACAAATGACAAATGACAAATGACAAAGGTTGTTTGTGTGAATATCCAGAACTTCAAAAACTTGAAGCTGGAAACATAAAACATCAGACTGAAGTATAGTTCAATACAGTTAAGTTAACTGTATTGACTTATAGTCTCAAAACTTACCTCCCCTAGTTCTCCCCGATTGTTACCTAATCTAAAAATACCAACCCAAAAGTTAAAATCAAAACTTTTGGCAGTATCAAACTTTTCATTATTTTATCAATGAAGAAATAAAGTTATTTCGTATATTTTATTCGTATTCGGGATGTTGGCAGCATAATTGCCTTCACGGGCATAATTCTTTAAAGAATATGACAACGTAGATGCAATAAGTATCTGAGGAAGTAATACCTATGCTTGAAACCCATCTTATCCACACCGAAGCTGATTATCGTGCTGCACTTGATGAAATTGAAAGATTGTTTGATGCAGAACTAAATACACCAGAGTTTGACCGCTTGGAAGTTTTAACTGCGCTTGTGAAAGCATACGAGCAAAGGCATTACCCAACCGAAACACGAGATCCTATTGAAGCAATCTTATATTATCTTGAATCCCGCGAGTTGTTTTTAGCTGACATAGAGCCAATGAAACAAGCAATGTTTTACTAAAAACCTCTTGAACTTGAGCTTCAGAACTTGGAACTTGAGCTTCAAAACTCGGAACTTGAGCTTCAGAACTCGGAACTTGAACTTCGGAACACGAAACTTGAGGTTTAAAAATGAACTCCACCAGTTCTGAGTCGAAAAGGTGGAGTTAAAAAGTTGAAGAGTAGAGAAATACTCCTCACAAATGACAAATGACAACTGACAAATGACAACCAACTAAATACGCGACTTGACAAATTTCTCTAATCTATCCATTCCCTTTTCAATCGTCGCCATATCTGTGGCGTAAGAAAGGCGAATGTTGTCATCAGCGCCAAAAGCAATTCCGGGAATGACAGCAACTTGATGTTCTTCCAACAAAGCGTCACAAAATTCTAGGGATTTTAGACCGGTTTTGCTGATATCAGGGAACAGATAAAAAGCGCCATCTGGTTTTGCAGTACTCAATCCGGGAATGGCGTTGAGTCTGTCTAGCATTACCTGTCGCCGCTTGGCGAAGGCTTGACGCATTTCTTCGACACAATCTTGAGAACTTTGTAGGGCTGCGATCGCACCATATTGGGCAAAGGTACACACGTTAGATGTACTATGTCCTTGGATGGAACTGGCTGCTTTAATGATTTCCACAGGCCCCGCTAAATAACCAAGTCTCCACCCAGTCATAGAATAAGCTTTCGCAAACCCATTACTAATCAAAGTCCGGTCAAAAATTTCCTGACCCAAAGAACCGATGCTGATGTGTTCTGCACCGTCGTAGAGAATCTTTTCGTAAATCTCATCAGAGACAACAAAGATATCTGCATCAACTACTACCTGCGCCAGTGCTTTGATTTCATCTGGCGTGTACACCATCCCAGTGGGATTAGATGGGGAGTTGAGGATAAATAACTTCGTCTTCGGCGTAATTGCTTTACGGAGTTGTTCGGGAGTAATTTTATAACCCGTCGTGGCATCTGTAGGGACAATTACTGAAACTCCACCTACCAAAGTCACCATTTCAGGATAACTTAGCCAGTAGGGTGCAGGGATAATTACCTCATCACCTGGATCGATCAATGCCACGATTAAGTTGTACAGAGAATGCTTACCGCCATTGGTGACAATCACATTCTCCGACTTGTAATCAAGACCGTTGTCGGTTTTAAGCTTATGGGCGATCGCTTCCCTTAACTTTGGTTCTCCGGCTGCTGCACCATATTTGGTTTTGCCTTCTTCCAAAGCTTTGACTGCTGCGGCTTTAATATGCGCCGGGGTATCAAAATCTGGTTCTCCAGCGCTAAAACTACAAACATCTATTCCTTCCGCCTTCAGTGCCTTAGCCTTGGCTGCGATCGCTAAGGTTAATGAAGGTGTTACCTGACTTACTCTTGCTGCCAGCTTCATTCTTACTATTTTTGGCAAATCTTTCACTTATCTAAGGATATCCCAGAATCCCTACCAAGATTTGCTTTTTCTGAATTCGTTGAGAATCGGGGATCTGAGGGATAGGGGAGCAGCACTTCGGCTACGCTCAGTGACCGAGGAGCAGGGGGCAGGGGGCAGGGGAGCATAATCAATAACTAATGACAAATGACCAATGACAAATGACAAATGACTCCGCAAAGCAGTTTGATTATTGACTCTTAAAGATGTATCGTATATAACTTTATTTTTAGTGAAAACTAATTGTTTATATGCAGATTAAGAAACTTTTAATTGCATCTTCTCTGCTAATTACTGGTCTTTTTATACCTAATGCTGCTATTGCTCAAAATCGCGGTACTCCAGGTAAATTTGATTTTTATGTATTGACACTCTCTTGGTCGCCAGATTATTGTGCGGCAAATGGTAGCCGTGACAAGCAGCAGTGCGGTTCTGGAAGGAAACTTGGTTTTGTACTACATGGTTTGTGGCCGCAGTATCAAACTGGTTATCCTGCTAATTGTTCTACGCAAAAATTACCGTCGGAAGTAAAGCGGCAATTTCCCAATTTATATCCTAGTAATAAACTTTACGATCATGAATGGGAAAAACATGGTACTTGTTCGGGTAAAACTCCTGTGGAATACTTGGGATTGAGTAAAAAATTAAAAGATGCGATCGCTATTCCCGCAGCTTATAATCGCCCTAATAAACCCGTGCGTACCACAATTACAAATTTTAAAAATTCATTTGTGAGTGCGAATAATCAAATTACCGCTGATAGTATAGCACCTTTTTGTTCTGGTTCAGGAAGATTTTTGCAAGAAGTCTTCTTTTGTTATTCCAAAAACGGCGAACCTGGTATTTGTAGCGCCGAAATTTTGAAGCGATCGCAAAAAAGTTGTGGCCAGCCAGATTTCTTATTGAGAAATGTTAGATAAAAATGGGGAATAGGGAATAGGGAATGGGGCATTGGGCATGGGGAAGAGGCAGAGGGGCAGAGGGAAAAGACTTACTGCAACTTCTTTCTTGCTCCCTCGGTTACTGAGCGTAGTCGAAGTATGTTCTCCTGCTCCAACTCATTACTCATTACTCATCGGCTCCCCTGCTCCAACTCATTACTCATTACTCATTACTCATCGGCTCCCCTGCTCTCCCTGCTCCCCACTCCCCGTTCCCTAAGCGATCGTCACATCTGGCGACAAATAAACATCTTGAATAGTGTGAAATAACTTCACACCTTCCTCAAAGGGACGTTGGAAGGTTTTTCGCCCAGAAATTAATCCTGAACCACCAGCGCGTTTGTTGATTACGGCGGTGCGTATTGCTTCGGCGAAGTCATTTTTACCAGTCGCGCCACCAGAATTAATCAACCCGACACGCCCAGAGTAGCAATTTAGTACTTGGTAACGAGTTAAATCAATTGGGTGATCGGTTGTCAACTCTGTGTAAACCCGCTCATCGGTTTTGCCGTAACTTTTACCACTGGCTTTGGCAACTGCACCGTAACCATTGTTATTTTCAGGTAACTTTTGTTTAATGATGTCGGCTTCAATGGTTACACCCAAATGATTCGCTTGTCCCGTGAGGTCAGCCGCAAGATGGTAATCTTTATCTTGTTTAAAGGCGTTATTCCGCAGATAGCACCAGAGAATAGTCGCCAGGCCTAATTCATGGGCGCGTTTAAAAGCTTTGCTGATTTCCTGAATTTGTCTGGTAGAATTCTCGGAACCAAAGTAAATTGTCGCACCTACGGCCGCCGCCCCTAAATTCCAAGCTTGTTCTACATCCGCAAACAATACCTGGTCAAATTGATTGGGGAAAGTCAGCAATTCGTTGTGGTTGATTTTGGCAATAAAGGGGATTTTGTGGGCATATTTCCGTGATACAATGCCTAATGTTCCCAAAGTAGTAGCAACAGCATTGCAATCTGCGGCGATCGCTAACTTGACAATATTTTCTGGGTCAAAGTAAATCGGATTGGGCGCAAAAGACGCACCAGCTGAGTGTTCAATCCCTTGGTCTACTGGTAAAATCGATAGATAACCTGTATTTGCCAGACGACCAGTAGAATAAAGTAGATGGAGATTACGCAATACTTGAGGATTGCGATCGCTGTTGAGCCAGATGCGATCTACAAAGTCTGGGCCCGGTAAATGTATTAAATCACGAGAAACTTTTGCTTTGTAAGTAAGCAGGTCTTCAGCCTCTTTACCTAGCAATGACTCAATAGAATTAGGCTCTTTGAGCGTTGTAGTCATAGTATTATCCTCAAAAACTGAGCAAATGACCTTGTTTTTAAGATAGCATTTCTAATATTGCTAACTTGGTTGTACGGTCATTAGTTATGTGTATTCTTTTTGAATATATAGCAATCTTCTTTTATAAATGAAAACCAAAAGGCTGAGATTTCCCACTTGTTTCAATAAGCCGAGAATCTTGTGATGAATGAATAAGTAAGGCTATACTACCGGAAGTATTAAATCAACTTTCGGAATTGATATTTTCAACTTCAGTTACCAACATCAAACAGTACAATTATACTATCTTGCGATTGTAACTGAAAATTGAAAACCCATCTTTCCCGGATTTGGGTAATAATTTTGAACAAAATAAATACAATTGTATGAATAAGTTTCAAATCGATATCGACTTTAGCAATATAGATTTAGCTTCCCTTGAGACAGAAGAAGATTTTCAAAGAGAAGCAAAAATGTTACTCCCAAAGGCACTGATCAAACTAGGTGAAAGTGTGGGTGAAAAAACTTGGGAAGAATTACAGCAAAAGCTGCAAGGAACTGGAGGTAAACTCAAATCTTCTCCCAGCGAGAAACGTAGGTTTATTCAAGAAACTGGAAGAACTTATCAACGAAATGCTAGTAACAGAGAAAAACAAGAACTAGAAGAATATATAGTAGAGCAATTACGGCAGCACAAGTAATACAGCAATTTTCATTTGCATGAAGTACAAAGTTACGGGTTTTGAGGCAGGAGGCAGAAGGCAGGAGGCAGGAGGAAGAGGTAAACACTGTTTATATCTGATAAATCAGTCCTGAATTTTGTACCTCACTTACTTGCAATCTGCTGTATTTGTCAGAAGTTAATTTATCAGACATGATTCAAATAAGCCAGCGACGAATAAACTCCACTTGGAAGCGATAGCCGTCGTCAACTTCCTCAATTAACTCCCGTTGCAACAGCAAGTTGAAAGTAATATCAGCATCGGGTAACTGTTGCAATAGAGTTTAGCGGCTGACTATAGCCCCTTTCCCTTGAGCGGCGATAAAACGTAGAATAGCTTGTCCAGTAGCATCTACTTGGTTGTTTTGAATGTCAACAAAGAAAAATCCGCCACTTTGCAAAGCTTCTGAATGCGCTCGTGCACTAGTGCAATAATTAGCTTGGAAGATTGATGTGTTAATAAGTTTAAATTTATTCTAGTTTACTAGCAGAATTAACATCTAAAAACAACGTCGCTTGTGGTTGTTGACGAAGAATAGAAGCTGGACAGTCTGTACCGATATAGCTTTGCAGCATATCTTTTACCACATTCGCTTTACGTTTTTCTGGAGCAAGACAGATAATTTTTTTAGCCGAACAAATTGTTGGGATGGTGATAGTAAAAGCATACTGTGGAACATTTTCTAAATTCGGAAAGTGACCTGTACTTACTTGTTGCTGACGGTTCACAGTATCCAATTTTACCATTTTCACGCTGTAAGGATCTTGAAAATTTGCTACAGCCGGATCGTTAAAAGCTAAATGTCCATTTTCGCCAACACCAAGACAGCATAAGTCAATCGGTTGTGCTTGCAATAATTTAGTGTAGCGATCGCACTCTGCTACTGGTTGTAATGTATCACCTTCTATATAGTGAAATTTCTTAGGATTAACCCGTTTTTCTACACGTTCTCGCATATAACGCCGAAAACTAGCAGAATGATCGGCAGTAATTCCCAAATATTCATCTAGATGAAACAGAATAATCCGCGACCAATCTACACCACCCAATGCAATCAAAGCATCAAGAAATTTGAGTTGGGAGTTACCTGTAGCTAACAATACAGCAGCTGTCTCCTGAAGATTAAGAACTTGCTGTAAATACTTTTGCACGATTTCGGCAACATCCTCAGCCATTTCGACTTCAGAGTTGTAAATCTGCACTAATAAATCGTCAACGCGAAAAAAGTTTGTGGCGGCTACCATTTGCTTACGAAGAAGGTTATCAATTATACAGCAGTTTGCCCAGAGGTTTTACCTGTCTACCCTTATATGCCCTATCCAGTATAGATTTTAGGATTTAGCAAAGTAATTTGTGACTCTTGAAATTTTCTTCTCCAATCCCCAATCCCCGTATTAACAAAGGAACAATCACTAAAGGCAAAAAACAATGTAAACTATTTAAATTAAGTTAACAATTATTTACATTTTACCCAAAAATCATGCTGGCTGCAATTCTCTTTGACCTAGACGGCACTATTGTCAATACCGATCCCATACACTACCGAGCTTGGCGGGAAATGCTGTTAAATTACAACATAGAAATAGATGAAACATTTTATAAATCCCGAATTAGTGGAAGGCTAAATCCAGAAATTGTTAAAGACATTCTGCCACAATTATCAGCAGCAGAAGGGCAACAATTTGCAGACGAAAAAGAAGCGTTCTTCCGCAAACTTGCCCCACATCTCAAACCGCTAAATGGATTTTCTGAACTACTAGCATGGACAGAAACACATCAATTAAAACGAGCATTAGTAACTAATGCTCCTAGATTAAATGCAGAATTTATGCTAGAGGTTTTGGGGATAAAAGAAGCTTTCCATACAGTTGTTTTAGCGGATGATTGTATTGCAGGTAAACCCGATCCTGTGCCCTACCAAGTTGCCCTGAATAAATTGGGGATTACAGCAGAAGAAGCGATCGCTTTAGAAGACTCTCCCTCTGGTATTCGTTCGGCAGTGGGCGCAGATATCCGCACCATTGGCATCGCCTCCACCCACGATCCGCAAATTTTGCAGTCAGTCGGTGCATTTATGGCAATTTCAGACTTTACTGATTTGCAGTTGTGGACATTGCTAAACTCACTCATAGAGCCAGATTTAAGTGCGATCGCTTCTAATTGAGGACATGGGGCAAAGGAGGCAGGAGGCAGAAATTCTTTAATTTTGAATTTTGAATTTTGAATTTTGAATTGATTTCTCCCCATCCCCAAAAACTCCACTTTTTAACCGAGCCATATCACGCAATGGTGGTGCGCCGAACAAGCGACTGTATTCACGGCTGAACTGTGAGGGGCTTTCATAACCCACATAATGACTAGCTGTTGCCGCATCCATACCTTGCCCCAGCATCAGACGACGGGCTTGTTGAAGCCGAAGTTGTTTTTGATATTGCAAAGGACTCATGGTGGTGACAGACTTAAAGTGATGATGAAGCGACGAAGGACTCATGCGCGCTTCACGAGCGATCGTATCGATCCGAAATGGTTTTTCGTAGTTCCATTTCAGCCAGTTGATCGCTCTGCTAATTGCTTGGAATTGTTTATCGACTAAAGCAATCTGTCGCAATCTAGCACTGTGTTCGCCTGATAATAAACGGTAAAGAATTTCTCGAACAATCAAAGGTGCGAGGATGGCAATATCTTGAGGCGTTTCCAACAATCGTACAAGTCGGATTGCAGCATCAAGCAGTTGCGGGCTAACAGGATTAATAGACAAGCCCGGTTCCAGTGGTTCGTTTGCTGGAGCGTCTAGTTTTGCCTCCATCATCAGTGTGCTGAGTTCTCCCATATCTAAATCGAGCCGAAGACACAGATACGGAAAGCTTGGCGTTGCTTCAATCACTTGACCGACAACAGGCAGATCGATGGACACCACCAAATATTGGTCTTGACCATAAACATACAGATTGTCTGCCAACATTACCTGTTTCTTGCCCTGAGCGACGATGCACAGGGCAGGCTCATGCAGGGTATGGAGAGGCGCAGTAGGTTGTAAGGAACGGATCAGGAATAACCGCTCGATCGCTGTGGGATGGACACCATCTCCATTACTGTTTTGTGCAATCAGAGCAGTTAGCTCGGACTGCTGCTTTCTAACAGTCTGTTCCATAATTTCGTTTGAAATCCTTTATGAAACTAACATTCAGGGAGCCACAATCTATTTGACCGCTGATGTCAGCTTATCTTTTTACGATCGACAATCAAGGAAAATGCAGGATTAGGCAAGAAATTCGTAGATTCAGATTACCGCATCAAGCTTTGACTCTCTTAAATTAAAAGTGTGCTAGAAAATACAACAACTTGGAGATAGGGTTTTATGACTACCAACCAACAGAAAGTAGTACTGATTACGGGCGCAAGCAGCGGTATCGGTGAGGCGACAGCACGTCTACTCGCTCGTAAGGGCATCCACGTCATCCTGGGCGCACGACGCACGGAGCGGCTAGAAACCCTCGTGGCTACAATCCGCTCTGAGGGAGGCTCGGCGGAGTATCAGACCCTTGATGTTACCGATCGCGCGGACTTCCAAGCCTTTGTAGAATTTGCTCAGAGCAAATTTGGCCGCATTGATGTCATCGTCAACAATGCAGGCGTTATGCCGCTCTCGAAGCTAGAAGCGCTGAAAGTTGATGAATGGGACTGGATGATTGACGTGAACATCCGTGGCGTACTCAATGGCATTGCTGCTGGGCTACCACTGATGAAACGCCAAGGATTTGGCCAGTTCGTCAACCTGTCCTCCATCGGCGGACACGCTGTCTGGCCAACCTGCGCCGTTTACTCAGCCACTAAGTTCGCGGTGTTGGCAATTTCGGAGGGGCTGCGTCAGGAAAATACTGACATTCGCGTTACAGTTATTTCGCCAGGCGTAACGGAGTCGGAACTTGCCGATAGCATTACTGACGCCGAAGCTGTCAAAGGTATGCAGGAATTCCGCAAGATTGCGCTTCCGGCTGAAGCGATCGCCAGAGCGATCGCCTTTGCAATCGAACAACCGGATGACGTTGATGTGAATGAGATTATCGTGCGTCCTACAGGCAGCGTATAATTACGCAAAGATGCGAAGAATTTTCAACCTAAGCTAGCAGTAAAACAACTGAGAACCGCTATATGACCACCCAAAATAAAATTCAACCTCGCTAACTTGGTTCTAATGGTCTAACTATTTTTCCCCTAGCTCTCGGATGTATGGGTATGTCCGATATGTACGGCGCAGCAGACAAAAACGAAACCATTGCAACTATCCAAAGCTCTCGATCGCGAGATGACATTACTGGATACTGGCGATTTATATGGTAAGTCATCGGCGCACGCAAGCGCACCCAACTTTCCGAATCGTTGGCGGCTCTGGATGTGAATCTATCCCCGGAAGACTTAACCCGCATTGAAGCAGCAATTCCCGCATCTGCGATCGCAGGCACTCGTTGTTATGATGAATGGTAGAAGCACCATTCTGAAATTTTTCCAGAAACCCAGTTACTCTATTAAATTTAGGTTGGGGGTTCATCCATCCATAGGCACTTTCAAGAATGACACCACCTTTTTTTAAAGCGTTACCAATCCTTCCTGTATAAGCTGCTATCAGTTCAGACGCTTGCAGGATAGTTTGAGATAGATTTAAGAAACTATTTATGACATTATTTGTTGCCTGATATATTCTGTTAGCTTTCGCCCAAGCTTCTTTTAGCTCAGTATAATTTTCCGCTCCAATTGCACCTTTTATTAAGTTTTCAATAGAACCACTAATAACAGAACCAATGTCAAAAGCGCTGCCATCTTCTTTTTTTAAACCTATTAGCTGTAAAACATTATTTAGCGCTCCAACTAAAGTCTGTCCTATATCATTAGACAGCATCAATGCATTATGAATAGTTGCAGCAAAAATCAATATATTTAGGACTCTATCAAGATGCATCCAATCAGCAAACCTTGAAAGTTTACCCCCAATACCACCGGGAAGCTGGTTGCCCAATCTACTTAAAATTGTTTGCTGACCGATTAGTAATGCTCCA